>JBGSTN010001004.1:0-6959 GCA_041736455.1 Burkholderiaceae bacterium
TGCGCGAGCATCCGGCATGGGCCGATCGCATCGCGCTCAGGCAACTGGCCTCGTATCTGGGCGTGACCGACGTCACGCTGTCGCGCCTGCGGGCCGATATGGGACTTACCAAAAGTTAAGGCAGTCGGACGACCGAATCGCAAGAATGGCGGTGCACCTCGAGGAGCCCGACATGAATCGCATCCCGCTGACCGTCCAACTGGCCTTTCATGCGCTCGTCGTCCTGTGGCTGGGCCTGATGGCGGGTTTCTTCTGGACCTACAGCGCCAATGTGAACCTGGCCATGCTGCAGATGGAAGGTGCTACCTATGCGACAGTTCAGTCGGCATTCAATCGCAACGTTCGTCACTGGCTGTTCTTTGCATTCTTCTTCGGCCCGCCGCTCTGGTGCGCGCTGGCGCTTGCGACCGCCTGGACGTCGCGCCGCGATGGTTGGTGGCTGGCACTGGCATTCGCGGGCCTTGCCTACCTCCTGGGCATCATCGTGTTCACCCAACAGGTGAACCTGCCACTGAACCGCATCACCGAAGCCTGGAACCCGAATTCTCTGCCCGCCGACTGGGCGCTGGTACGTGATCGCTGGAACGCAGCGAACCTTTGGCGCACGCTGATCAACGGGGCAGCCTTCGTCGTCGCGGTGATGTCGCTTGCCGCGCGGGCCGTGCCGCGGCGCTGAGAAGGCATCTCGCTTCCGAAAGAGGAACCCGTTCGATCGCATTCGATCGTTTGATTCCGCGCTTTGCTCGATCGGATCGCCGGCGTCGACGAACGGCCGGACTCAAGTTCCTGTCGCCGCATCCGATATCTGGCGAACACCCACTCCTATGCCCGGCTTCGCCTCGGGCCGACACACGTCGGCGACAGAATGGATTCGCATCGAACGCCTTTGCAATGGTTCCTGAGCCGGGACGCCAACATCCACCGACTGTTGCGTTACTGGGCGCTCGGCATGGCGCTCTATGGCGTCAGCCTGTCGATGCTCTGGTTCGAGGTGTGGCTGGAAGTGGCGCCGCTGCGCGAGGCGATCTGGCTCAGCGCCGCGTCCATCACTGGTGCGGCTGCGGCGTTCGTCGCCATTCGAGTGAGCGGTCGGTACCGCCTTCCGTCGGCGTGGTTGAATACCGCCCAGTGTCTCCATGCGATGACCTGCATCGTTGCCTCCTATGCGCTGGTCGGTCCGATGCGCGGAGTCACGCTGTCGATTCTGGTGGTGGTACTGGTGTTCGGGGGCTTTTCGTCGACTGCCGGTCAGGTGCGGGCCGTCTGCCTTTACACGATTCTGCTGCTCGGGGCGACGATGGCCTGGAAATCGCAGACCGATCCGGCACGATATCCCGCGCAGGAAGAACTCGTGCATTTCGTGCTCGGGTTCGCGATGCTGATCGCGGTCGCTTATCTCGCCCAGTTGCTCAGCAAGCTGCGCAGGAAACTCAAGGTCAAGAGCAAGGACCTCGCCGATGCGCTGACCCGCATTCAGGACCTCGCCACGCGCGACGAGTTGACCGGGCTGATCAATCGTCGTCAGATGACTGAAATACTCGCGCTCGATGAAGCACGGCGGCAACGACACGGTGAATCGGCATGCATCGCCCTGATCGACATCGATCACTTCAAGCAGGTCAACGATACGCTGGGACACGGCGTGGGCGATGAGGTGCTGATTCGTTTTGCCAGCCATGCACTCGCCGCGGTCCGCGTCAGCGATGTGCTCGCGCGCTGGGGCGGCGAGGAGTTCCTGCTGTTGCTGCCGGCAACGAACCTCGGCGAAGCGAAGATGGTGCTCGAACGCATGCGCCAGCGAGTGCGCGAATCGGTTCGCATCGACGCCGACCCGTCGCTTCGGATCACGTTTTCAGCCGGCCTGGTCGAAGCCCCGGCGGACCAATTCGTCGTCACCGCCATCGAACGCGCCGACGAGGCGATGTACAGCGCAAAGCGGGCGGGCCGCGACCGGATCGCGTGCGTATGGAATTGCGCGCCGACAGGTATGGTCAGGACTTCGCGAATTTCAACGTGAAGCGGTCGCTCTCGCCGATCGCCTGATACTTCGCGCGATCAACGTCTTTCAATCGATACGATGGCGGCAGGGTCCAGACGCCTTCCGGATGATCCCGCGTGTCTTTCGGATTGGCATTCGCTTCGGATGTGCCGGCGAGGCGAAATCCGGCTTTCTCGATGACCGCGATCGCGTAGTCCTCCCGCACGTAGCCGGATTTCAGCTGAGCGGCCTGGTCCAGATCCTTACGGGCGCGATGATCGACGACGCCGAGCACGCCGCCCGGTTTGAGCGCACGGTGAAAGCTGCGCAGCGCGCCCTCGAGTTCGCCGCGTTCGATCCAGTTGTGAAGATTGCGGAAGGTCAGCACGAAGTCGGCACTGCCGTCGGCCGCGATCGGGTGACGATCGGCCGAGAACGCCGTCACTTCCACGTGGTCGTACAGCGCAGGTTCTGCCTGCAACCGTTCGAGCAGCTTGTGATGATCGGCCAGGTAGTTCGGCGCAGCGTCGGCGGCGCGACTGGCCGCCACGTAATGCCCGCGTTCGCGCAGGTATGGGGCGAGGATCTCGAGGTAGTAACCGGTACTGCCCGGCAGGATTTCCACGACGACACTCTCCGGCCGAACGCCGAAGAATGCCAGCGTCTCGGCCGGGTGACGAAATTCGTCACGGGCGGCATTGCTCACGCGTCGGTGAGCGCCGGCGAGCAACGGGACGAACTCGCCCGCCGGCTGCGCCAGTGCCATTCGAACGGAAGGAAGAACGGTGCTCGCCAGCACGACGATGCTGCGCAGGGCCGTCGCACTGAAGCGACGGCGTTGGTTCGTGGAGTGCATCGGGCCGGACTCCTGAGGTTGGTACACGCCAAATCCCCGGATCTTGCCACGGATGGAGGCTAAGCCTTGGACGCCTCCTGCTGCAGCCATTCGAGAAACGCTTCGACGGGCGGCCGCTTGGCGTGCTTTGCCGGATAGACGGCAAAAATGCGCCTTGACTTTGATCGACTTGTCGAGACCGAACAACGGGCGCAGTCTGCGCGCGGCTCGACGTGTCAGTGCTGCATTCCCGACGATCAAGCCGCTCGACGAAGCAGCGATCGTCGAAGCCGTGCGCGACAGGAATCGGCTCGTCGTGGTCGCCGAGAACCATTCCGTGATCGGTGGGCTGGGCGAAGCGGTGGCGAGTACGCTGCTGCGCCACCGGGTGCAACCCGCATCGTTTCCGCAAGCGGCTCTCCCGGATGCGTTCCCGGATGCCGGCGCGCTGCCTACGCTTCACGAGCGATATGGCATCCGTCGCGAAGCGCTCGGGGCTCGTATCAAGATCTGGCTGGCTTGATCGACGAGGTCGTGCGAATCGGGCAGACCGTCTCGGAGATCACGTCTCGGCGATCACGAAACAGGGATCGCCGCTATCGGAACATCACGCTACGTCATCCGGCTGTCCGGTTCCTGCCGGGCAGTCGCACCGGCGCGTCCCTGTCGAACCAGGCATTGACGAGAAACGACAACTCGCCGACATGGAACAGGATCGCGGCCATCGGAATCATCGTGAGTTGCCAGATCGACATGGCGGCCGCCGCACTGAGCCAGGTGGCCAACAGGTAGATGCCGGCCACGCGGGGATCGATCGGATGCGCGAAGCGCCAGATCGACAGCGCGACGGCGACGAGGACGAGGCCTGCCTTGATGGCAGCCATGCCACGCAGCAGAAAGGCCAGTTCGGGATCGGACAGATACGAGCCGCCGGGGCTACCGGTCGTGGCGACGGCAACGAGTGAAACGGCGATGAGGCACCCGACCACGAGCGCGATCCTGAGCATTTGCGGTGACGATGCGGCCGTGGTCGGCAAGGCGGAGCGCAAGTCGTCGGGGACAGTACTCGCAGACATGGGATCGACTCCTGTTCGGCACGGGTCTCTAGTGAATGCCAGAATACCGGATCGGCGTGGTCGAGTCGACCGTTGCCCCGTTGCCGCTCGCATGGAACACCTCACGATGATGCCGTTGAGCAAGCCCGTCACACTGCGTCCCGCGATGCCGGCAGACTGGCCGGAGATCGCGACCCTCCTGCGGACGAACGATCTCCCGCTGGACGGAGCTTGGGCGCATCTCGACAGGAGTCTGCTGGCGATCGTCGACGGCGGCATCGCCGGCAATGCCGGCACCGAACGCTACGGGGCGATCGCACTGGTGCGATCCGTCGCGGTCGTGCCCGGTCTTCATGGACAAGGCATCGGCAAGCTGCTGCTCGAACGCCTGATCGAACTGGCACGGCAGGATGGCATTGCCCGCCTCTATCTTCTGACCGTGACTGCGCCGGAGTACTTCACGCGTTTCGGTTTCGAGCGGGCGAGTCGCGAGGAGGCCCCCGAGGCACTCTCGGCGTCGGCTGAATTCAACGGAGCATGCCCGGCCAGTGCCGTGTTCATGACGCGAGCGCTCTGATCGATCCGACGTGGGCCTGCTTGGGGATATCATCGCGACACTTCTGATGATCAGGACCACCGCCTTCGAAACCATCGTCGCCCGACTCGCCGTTGAAGGACCGCCAAGCGTGGACGAGGCGTCGACTCGATCGTCGGTGTCTGCTGGGCGTGACTGCACTCCTTCGCCACGACGCGTTCGCCGGCATCCCGTGACGGATGGCGCGCTGTCGTCGGCGTTCCGTCACCGGCGCCACTGAGAATACGCACGCTCGCCGGAAACCGCGCCCTTAAAACGCCAGAACGACGACCTCATGAACGAACCATTCCCGATACCTGCCGGCAAGGTTCCACTGTCGGCAATCCTGCATGCCCTCGCGCGAGACGAGAGTCGCGACCGCGTTGCCGCGAGCGACCTGCTGCTGGCACTGGGCGACCGTGCTCTTGCCGCACTGCTGTTCTTCTTTTCGATGCCGAACGTGTTGCCGTTACCGCCGGGCACGTCCACCATCCTGGGCGTGCCGCTCGTGTTTCTCGCTGCGCAACTGGCCTTCGGCCGTCGCCCATGGCTGCCAGAAGCGGTCGCCAGTCGGTCGATGGCGCGATCCGACTTCGCGGCGCTCGTGCAGCGGATCGAACCGTGGCTGGCGCGCGCTGAAAGACTGCTGAGACCACGCGCGGCGCTCCTCGCCCTGCCGCCCATGGAGTACCTTGTCGGCTTCCTCTGTCTGCTGATGGCGATTCTGCTGGCCTTGCCGATACCGCTGGGCAATATGCTGCCTGCCTTGACCATCAGCCTGTTGGCATTGGGCGTGCTGGAACGAGATGGCCTGTGGATAGTCGGCGGGATAGTCACGGCGATCATCTCCACGGCCCTCGTTTCGGGCGTCGTGTTCGCGATGTTCAAGGCCGCGGTCTTCTTTTTCGCCGAGGTACTCTGATGGGTGAATGCTCGGCGACACCGCCGTGGAGAATCGCGAGGGACGGACACAGGGCGACATCGCGTCTGCCACGCCGGACATGTTCGACATGAATGCCGATCGCGGCAGGAACTTCTTCGTCCGCCGATGGCATGGGGAGGTACCGTTGCGCACGCTGCTCTGGCGCGATATGGTCTGTGTCGGGACGGCCGTGAATCTCCTGGCCACGTTCGCGGCGCTGATGGCGGCAAGCCAGGGGGCTTCGACCTGGATCGCTGCGTTCATTCATTTCGCTCCCCTGCCCTACAACCTCTTCCTGTTCGCTGCGGTCGATCGCACGAAACCGCGTTCCACCATGGCCATCGCCCTGGCGCTCTGCTGGTTGGTCGTGGTGACCATCGTCTAGTTGCCGAATCGATTTGCTGCAAGAGAATCCGATCCGATGAATGCAGGCCACGCGCACGACCACAGCCATGCCAAAGCGGACTACAACGCCGCTTTCGCCATCGGCATCGCGCTGAATATCACCTTCGTCGCGATCGAAGCATTCTATGGCTGGAAGGTCGACTCGCTCGCCCTGCTTGCCGACGCGGGTCATAACCTCAGCGATGTGATCGGGCTGGTGCTGGCCTGGGGCGGCGCGCTGGCGCAACGGCTGCAACCCGACGCGCGCCACACCTACGGTTGGAAGCGCGCCAGCATCCTGGCCGCCTTCATCAACGCGGTGCTGCTGCTCGTGGCAATGGGTTCGCTGGCCTGGGAAGCGTTGCACCGGCTGCCGTCGCCGCAGCCGATCGAGGGCATCACGATCATGGTGGTCGCCGGCATCGGCATCGTCGTCAATACCGCCACGGCATTGCTCTTCATGCGCGGTAGCGAGACCGATCTGAACATCCGTGGCGCATTTCTTCACATGGCCGCCGATGCACTGGTGTCGGCGGGTGTCGTGGTCGCGGGTGGACTTGCGCTGGCATTCGGCTGGACCTGGCTCGACCCCGTCGTGAGCCTCGTCATCGCGGCCATCATCGTGCTCGGCACCTGGCGTCTGTTCAGGCAGTCGGTCCACTTGCTGTTCGATGGCGTGCCTGACGGCGTGGATCTGCGCGCCGTGCGCGCGTTGCTCGAAGGCCTGCCGGGTGTTGCGCGGGTTCACGATCTGCACGTGTGGGCGATGGGAACATCGGAGATCGCGCTGACCGCACATCTCGTGATGCCGACGGGACACCCCGACGACCGGTTCCTGAAGAACGCGACCGAGCAGCTTCACGATCGCTTCGACATCGAGCATGTGACGATCCAGGTGATGCAGGTGCCGTTCACGAGGCCCTGTGGCGGAATGCCGGATTTGCGGGGGTGACCCCCGCGCGTCGTGTGCGTCGTGTGGCACGCCACAGTGGCCGAATGCCAGTCGTTGAACTCCGCTTCACGCTGTCTATCCGACGCGAAACTGCCGGGCGACGAAAGACCAGGCCATACGTGACGCGTCGGGCCCCTTCTCGTCGCTGAATGGTTTGCTCGCCGCGCCGCCGCTCCACGCATGGCCGAGACCATCCACCGCCACCAGCGTGACGACGGCCCGGCCCTTGCGCTTGAAGTCGGTCACCGACATCGGATAT
>JBGSTN010001024.1:0-3367 GCA_041736455.1 Burkholderiaceae bacterium
GAGGGCGGTGCCGCGGCCATGATCCGCTTGCGTCGATACATGTCGACGTCGGCTTGCTTGACGAGCGTTTCCGGGTCCAGCCCGTCATCGGGGAACAGGGCGATGCCGATCGCTGCGCCGTCGGTGTGCTGCATGGCTCCCGAACCGAGTCCTGCCAGCGATTCCAGCGATTCCAGCGGTTGCGCCAGTGATTGCTCCATCATTTCGCGAACCCTGACTGCGCTTTCCCTGCCGGCGATGTCGTCCAGCAGGATCATGAATTCGTCGCCACCGATGCGGCCCGCAAGATCGCGCGTGCGCAATCGCTTCCTGATGCGTTGCCCGATCTCGATCAACACGTTGTCACCCACCGGATGACCATACTGGTCGTTGATGCGCTTGAAATTGTTCAGGTCGACGAACAGCAAGGCGAATTGTCCCGCATCGCGCCGACGCCGATGGCGGATGATCCGGGTTTCGACCCGCCGTATCATCGCTTCGCGATTGGCGAGGCCGGTCAGCCGGTCGGTGAGCAGTTTCTCCTGCATCTGCGTGAACGACTTGGCCAGTTCCCCGATCTCGTCGTTGCGACTCATGTCCAGATCGGGTGCGTCGATTCCCTCGCCGATATCCGTGGCGGCGGTGGCCAGCCGACGCAGGTCGCGCGCAATGTTGTTGAGGATGAGAAAGCCGAGGCCGGCGATCGACAGCGATGCCACGGCGGCGAGCCAGACCGTTCGATAGACATTGTCGGTCACACCCTGCATGAAGTCGCTTCGCGGCACCGCGACAGCCACGATCCAGTCCAGCCCGGCCGAGTCCTGCAATCGACTGTATCCCGATTCGACGATCCCGCCGTCCGGACCGATGAATGAACCGGTCCGCGAAGGAAAAGGGCCGTCGATCTTCCGGGTCAGTTCGGAGATGGCCCGGTAGGTCGCTACGATCCATGGGTCGTCGCTGTCGGCCGCATTGAGCCGGGTCCTTTCGCCCGGGCCACCTTTGCCCAGGTGCGGCCCGCGCGAGGTCGCGATCAGATTGCCATCGAGTTCGGCAATGTAAGCAAAGCCGTTCTTGCTGAGTTCCAGAGAGCGCAGAAAGGCGGTCAGATGCTCCAGCGACAGGTCGGTGGCGACGACGCCCTCGAAGTCGCCGGCACCATTGTCGACCCGGCGTGCGCGTGTCCCGACCAGTTCGCTGGACTTGAAGTCGAGGTAGATCGATGTCCAGGTCTGCGTCGGCGCGTGCTCGCCGGCCTTGTACCAGGGGCGCTGGCGCGGGTCGAAGATCCGCTCTTCGTAATCGTGGTCGCGCAGATTGCCCGAGATGCCCGAGTAGCGGTAGATCGAGCGACGCGTAGCCGATTCGCTGCGCAGACGCAGTTCGGCCTCGGTTTCCGAGAAACGCCACAATCCCAGGAACTGTCCCCGTCGATCGCCGTAGTACGCATAGTTGTTCGGGTCGAGGTGGATCGAGGTTGCGAGCCAGAACCGCATGCGCAATTCGTCGAGCTCGTCCTGAACGGAAACCGGCGCCGCGACGCCGGTCGGAAATGCCGTCTCGAGCACCGCCTCCGATCCGGACACGTGCTTCTCGACTGCCTGCGCAATGCGATCGACGGTTTCGCGCAACAGGTGGTGCGACAAGGTATCGACTGCGTCGCTGCCTGCCCGATAGGACAGCAGGCCGATCACCGCTGCGGTGAGGAGCACGAGCGCGAGATACGGCAATGTCAGGACCTGCCGCAGCGTGACGCGCGAAAAAACTCCCATACCCAGACCGAGTCCATTGTCTTGAACGTGCGCTGGCATGGCAACGAAGGCAGGCCAGGGACGCTTGCGGACCGATCATGCCGCAGCGGGCGCCATGATGCAATCCTGTCTGGTCGAGCGACTGTTGCGCGCGCGACTTGCTCGTGGCGCGCTGCGATGTTACCGCGTAGATCTCGCGCGGAATTCGACGCGAGGTGTCAACGGGCGCCGGGCGTCGGCTCCGGGTCGATCGTCGGGGTCGGGAGTCTTTGCGTGTCGCGACGAATCAGGTCGACGCGCCGGCGAGGACGATCAGCCCCAGCAGCGTGGCAATGGCGAAGCTCGTTGCCACCGCTTCGACCAGCAATCGAACCCATCCGCGCCAGTCGCTGGCGGCACTTCCACGAGCCTCGAGGGGCGCGTCGGATGCCGTCGTCGGCTGCTGCAGGGCAAGCGATTGCGGATCGGTCATGACGTCGGGTCCTTTGGTTCAGGTTGTGGAGGGGGCAGGGGCAATATCGAAGGAGGAAGCCATTGGACCATTACTCGAGTCGTTTGTGGTCGCCCATCGATGGCAAGTCGATGATCAAATGTGGCAAATCGGTGACAAGCGCACGACAAGCCGTCCGACCGCTCGTCGCCGGTCATTCGTCACTGCCGGCGTGGCAGCGCGTTGCGCTACCCTTTCGACTATGGCCAGACAGGTTTTCATCGTGGAAGACGACGCGGCGATCCGCGACAATCTCGCGGATGCGCTGGGTCGGCATGGCTATCAGACCGCCGTGTTCCAGGATCGCGCCACTGCGCAGCGCGCGGCCGCAAGCCGCTTGCCCGATCTGGCGATCATCGATGTCGGCCTCGTCGACGAGCCCGAAGGCGGATTCGAATTGTGTCGCTGGTTGCGAGCGCTTGCTCCGGCGTTGCCGATCCTGATGCTGTCGGCGCGTGATTCCGATATCGACGTCGTCTCGGGCCTGCGGCTGGGTGCCGACGACTATGTGACGAAGAACGTGAGCCTGCCGCATCTGCTGGCACGGGTGACGGCGCTGTTCCGTCGCGCCGAACTCCATGCCAATGCGACGCCGGCCGAGCAGATCATCGTGCGCGGGCCGCTCAAGATGGACACGCAGCGCTTCGAGTCGAGCTGGCAGGGCGTGGCACTCGACCTGACGGTGACGGAATTCTGGATGCTGCACGCGCTGGCGCGGGTGCCCGGGCATGTAAAGGATCGTGACGCGTTGATGCGCGAAGCCAATCTGGTGGTCGATGATCACACCATCACGTCGTACATCAAGCGTATCCGTCGCAAGTTGCAGGCGATCGATTCCTCGGCCAACCCCATCGATACCGTGTACGGCCTGGGCTATCGCTTCACGGATGCCGGCTGACGCGCGCGACTCGAACCGATGAAACCCGGTCTCCGACTGGCGCTGCTCTTCGCGATGCTGCCGGTGCTGCTGTTGCCGTTGCTCGGGCTCTGGTTCGTCGGGCAGATGGCGGATCTGACGCGGGCCGAACGTCGCGAAAGCCTCAATGCCGCAGCGCGCAACTATGCGGCCTCGCTGCACGAGCGGCACGATCTGCTCTCTGAAGCGGCAACCCAGCGGCTGTTGCCTTCGGGCATCGAGCCGGTGGCC
>JBGSTN010001026.1:0-9892 GCA_041736455.1 Burkholderiaceae bacterium
CGCGGCGCTGCGCGGCGCGGCCGAAACACTCTATCCGTCCATTGCAGGCAACCCGGACTACACGAGCCTGATCAACGACCACCACCTTGCGCGCGTGCAGGCGATGGTCGACGACGCAGAAGCCCGAGGCGCGCGTCTGGAACCGCTGCATCGCGAGACGGCAACCGTCGGGCGATGCATGCCACCGGTGCTTGCACTTGAAATGAACGAGCAGATGCGCCTGATGCAGGAAGAAGTATTTGCCCCAGTGCTCCCTGTCATCGTCTACGCCGATCTCGACGATGCAGTGAACTATGTCAATCGCCGTGACCGACCGTTGGCGCTGTATTGGTTCGGCCGCAGCAAGGCAGACCGGCGGAAGGTCCTGCAGAGAACGGTCGCCGGCGGCGTCACCATCAACGATTGCCTGCTCCACGCAGCTCAGGATGGCCTGCCCTTCGGCGGCGTGGGCGCCAGTGGTCACGGGAAGTACCACGGGGTGCACGGGTTTCGTACTTTTAGCCATGAGAAGCCAGTCTTCCTGCAGTCTCGCCGGTCTGGCACCGGTCTCATGGCACCGCCGTATGGGCCCACTTTCGATCGACTCAAGAGGCTGGTCGGACGACTGATGTAACGACTGGCATCTCCGCTTTTCGGCTGACCCGCCGATCCGCTGACGCGCTGATCCAGCAAAACGAAGACCGAACGAAGCGCACCGGCATCCATTCGCCTTGCACGCAGGATCGAACGCCTTCGCACAAGCGTGATCTTCACTTCCGTTTCGATTGGGAACGGCACTTGCATGCACAGCGGCCATGAAGACTTCCCGAAGTTTCGTGCGCGACACGCTGCCTAGGCAACGCGAACTGCCGTTCCCTTGCCTGTCGTCGTTTGCCTGGCGGGGCCTGGCAATCGGACAGTCTTTGTTGCATGCGCGTCAACTTGCCGAGCAGGCGCGCCGGTTCGAGATCCACCCTCCGGATGCACAGAGGCGCGTGCTCGTGCTGGGCGACAGTACCGGCGTGGGTGTGGGTTCGTCGAGCCCGGAACAATCGTTGCCCGGTCTGCTGGCGGCTGAGTTCCCGCAGGTCGAGATCGTCAATGCCAGCGTCAGCGGCGCCCGAGTGGCCGACGCGCTCACGCAGTCGCGTGCGCATGCGACGCCCGGTCGTTGCTTCGATCTTGTCCTCGTGATGGCCGGAGGCAACGATGTCCTCAAGATGACCCCGCGACGCGCATTGTCGACACAGGTGAAGGCGCTGCTTCGAGAGTTGCAGCATGAAGCACGGCTGGTGGTCTGGCTGGGCAGCGCGGACATCGGCACTGCCCCGGCGCTGAAGCCCCCGATGAGCCGGCTCCTCGGCTGGCAATGCCGACGGACCATGCGCTTGCTCGAACGCCTGGTCCGTGAATATGGAGCCGAGTTCATCGACTTCAGCACCGAAACCCATAGCCGTGCTTTTACGCAGCAGCCCGGGCGCTACTTTGCCGCCGATGGCGTACATCCCAGCGCTGCGGCGTACCAGCACTGCTTCCAGGAACTCATGCATCGTGTCCCGCTTGGATCGCTCCTGGCCCATCGACCTCGGGTCGAATAGCGTGGGCTCGATGGCCGCATGAGGCGCTGCAACGTGAACACAGGCTTCGCAGCAATACATCGCTAGCGATTGCGAACGTTACGAAGCAATCTCGCATACGCGTCATGCAGTGCGTCGATGGATAGCGGCTTGGCAAGGTGTTCGTCGAACCCCGCGACCTTCGACTTCTGCAAGTCGTCCGGTTGGACCAGGCCAGAGACGGCGATGGCTGGCCAATGGGCGCTGTGGGGGCGGCGCCGCAGTTCCGCGATCAGCTGATGTCCATCCATGCCGGGCATCGCGATATCGGAAATCACGAGGTCGAAGGTTGCGAGCTCTGCCTGCTGCAGCGCCTCTCGCGCGCCAGAGGCAGTCGTGACCACAGCTCCTTCCATGGTCAGGACATCTTGCGTGACATCCAGCATATCCGGGTTGTCTTCGACGAGCAGCACATTCTTTCCGATCAAGGTGGTACCTGCGGTCCGGATCGCGCCACCTGGCTGGCCGTCGAACAGCGGCAGCCACACCACGAAGGTCGCACCCTTTCCACGACCTTCCGACCTCGCCTCTGCCCGGCCGCCATGCAGCTCGGCAAGTTGCCTGACAAGAGCCAGTCCGATTCCCAATCCACCCTCCTGCCGCGTCGTGACGTCCTCCCCACCTTGAGCAAACATCTCGAACACCGAGTCGATGGCGTCACGTTCGACGCCCATGCCTGTGTCACTGACCTCCAGTCGTGCGAAGGCGCCGTCACGTGCCAGACGTACGCAAACGCGCCCCGAGCCCGGCGTGAATTTCACCGCATTGCTGACGAGATTCCAGACGATCTGCTCCAGACGCACCGCGTCGGCGTACACGACGAGGTCTTCGATTTCACTGGACAGGTCGATCTGCTTGGAGAGGGCATCGGGGCGCAAGCCGTCCAGCAGGCGCTCGATCACGGGGCCTGCTGGCAGGGCCGTGCAGCTCAGGGCCAGCTTGCCGGTGTGCAGTCGGGACAGATCCAGCAGATCGTCGATGATCTGGGATTGCGTTTGTACCGTGCGGCGAATCACGTCAACCGAACGAGCCAGCCTCATTGACCCGAGGCCCTCGGGCGCGCGCGCGATCAGCTCCGCATTCATGAGAATGAGATTGAGCGGGTTCTTCAGCTCATGCGACAGGACAGCCAGGAACTGCGTGCGCATCGCGTGCGCTGCCTCGAGCTGCGAACGCAGTCGCTTCTCTGCCTGCAGCAATTCGTCGCGCTGCTTGTCGAGCAACTGGCGCTCGGTCAGGTCACGGGCAATCTTCGCGTAGCCGTCTGCAGCGCCTTCGACGATCGGTGTGGTCGTTCCGCTGCAATAGAAACGGCTGCCGTCCTTGCGCATGTGCCACCGCTCGTCGAGGGCTCGGCCGTTTTCGCGTGCCTCGCGCAGTTCACGCTCGGGGGCGCCGGCAGCCTTGTCTTCAGGGGTGAAAAGGCGTCCGAAGTGCTCACCTAGAATCTCCGCTTCCGTGTAACCGAACATCAGCTCGGCGCCCTTGTTCCAGCTGGTGAAGTTGCCGTTCGAATCCAGCGTCATGATCGCGTAGTCCTTCGCGCTGCTCACAACGACCCGCAGTCGCTCGTCGTTGGCGCGGAGCTGGTCCTGGACACGGTGGAGTTCGCTCACATCGATGAAATTGAGCACCGCCCCATCGATTCGGTCCTGGTCCGTCCGGTAGGGCGAGATACGCACCATGTACCAGTTTCCGGCCTGCCCCTGCACCTCGCGTTCCAGGACGCTCAGGCTTTCGATGACGTGGGTCACATCGCTGCCGACGTCTCGATAGACCAGCCGGTGCGAGAGGTCGAGCAAAGGCCGGCCGACGTCCGTGGCCAGGATACTGAAGATCTTCACTGCGCGCGGCGTGAAGCGCTTGATGCACAGGTTTCGATCCACGAAGACAGTGGCAATATCCATAGAGGCAATCAGGTTGGTGAGGTCGTCGTTCGTCTTGGCCGTTTCGTCGACCTTGCTCTTCAACTCGAAGTTGACGGTGGTGAGCTCCTCGTTCACCGATTGCAGTTCTTCCTTGCCGGTCTCCAGTTCCTCGGAGGCCGAGCGAAACTCCTCGTTCATCGACTGCAGCTCTTCGTTGGACGAGCGCAACGCTTCATTCGACGACGCAGAGTCACCGAGCGCGCCGCCAAGTTTCTCCCGCAGACGACGGTTCTCCTCTTCCATCACGGCAACTGTCGGATCGGCCTCACCGGCGGGCACACCCAGACTGGTATCCAATGCGTCGAACAGCACGGTAAACGTGGCGGCCTGCTCACCGGGGCCGTTGGGCCTGACGCTCATGTGCACGAACGGTCCCGCGTCGCCTTCAAGACGTACCGGCCGGGCCGCTACTCGCTGACCGGTGTTCAGGCAGTGAAGGAGTGCCGATCCCAATGCCGCAGCCAGTTCCGGTTGAACGATGTCCAGCAGATTCTGCGACGGGATGCCTTCAGCGTGCCGCAGATAGCGCGCAGCGCCGCTGCTGATGTAGACGACGTGGTGCCGGCGATCGACCACCACGCCGGCCGGTACATGAAGCTCGGGCGTTCGACGGTTCAATGGCAACGCCGCGCCGTCGGAACGTGCCAGTGGCGGCGAGGCGAGCGACAGAGTCGGCATCGAGTCGAGCTGTCGCGGCTGGGGAATGGTTCGATGTTGTTGCACCGGGTTCGACCGGTAGATCCGGTGCCTGTTGTCCACGACGGTAAACAGTTCGGGTTGCCAGTCTGCCGTCTCGGCGCTTCCGAGCAGCAGCACGCCACCGGGATTCAGCGCGAAGTGAAATACCTCGAGGACTTGTGCTTGAACCTCGCGCTCGAGATAGATGAGCAGGTTGCGACAGCTGATCAGATCGAGGCGGGAGAACGGCGGATCGCGCAGCACGTTGTGCTGTGCGAACGTGATCAGGTCCCGCACGGTCCGCTTGACGCGGTATGCGCCCTCCTCGTGGTCGAAGTATTCGCGCAGACGGATCGGTGCCACATCGCTGACGATGCCGTCGGGATAGAGGCCTCGCCGTGCGGTGGCCAACGCGCGTTCGTCGATGTCGGAAGCGAAGATCTGAACAGGACCAGTCGTTCTGGGTGGCGCATGGTCGTTGACCAGCATCGCCAACGAATACGCCTCCTCGCCGGTGGCACAACCCACCACCCAACCTCGCCACGGACCGGCCGCGGAGCGCTGCGGGAGTTGCTGCATGAGCTCACGCTCCAGCGCCTCGAAGGCCAGCCGATCGCGAAAGAAACCGGTCACGCTGATCAGCATGTCCTGCAACAGTGGCGCCGTCTCTTCGGGATGGTGCTCCAGGTGATCGCGATACGACGGCAAGTCGGGCTGGGCCGTCACCTGCATCCGGCGCTCGAGCCGGCGCAGCACGGTTGCGCGCTTGTAGTGTTGGAAGTCGTTGCCTGTCCTTGCCTGCAGCATGGCCATTACGTCGCCCAGCGCGGCTTCGGCGGAGGCCGATGCAAGTCCACTATCCGGTTCGTCCGCCTCGAGGCCGACCGCTCCAGCATCCGGCAACCGGATCTTCCGGGCATTGCGCCAGAGCTCCACCAGCTTGCCTGGAATCTCGGCGGCCGGCAGCACGAAGTCCACCAACCCGGTCGCCACGGCGGCCGACGGCATACCGTCGTACTCGGCATCCCCCGGCCACTGGGCCAGAGTGACACCGCCTTCGCGCTTCATGTCCGCCAGGCCCACGGCACCGTCGCTGCCATTGCCGGACAGGATTACTGCGATAGCGCGATCACGGTGCGCCTGCGCCAGCGTCCGGAAGAACAGGTCGACTGCCACCGGGTGGCCTCGCCTGCGTTCGAGCGCCGTCACCTGCAAATGTCCGTCGTCCATACCGGGTTGCAGCCCCGGGGCGATTACGTAGACGTGGTCCGGCTGGATCGCGACTGTCTCGGTCACCTGCAGAACGGGCATGCTCGTAACGCGCTGTAGGATGTCGGCGGCGCTGCTCTCGTGCTCCGCCGACAGGTGGAACACGACCACGAATGCCATGCCCGAACCGGCTGGCAGGTGCTCAAAGAACCGCAGGGTCGCGGCCAGACCGCCGGCGGAAGCGCCCAGGCCCACGACGGGAAAACTCAGCGTCGAGCGACGAGGGTGCTCGATGGGCTCGTCATCGGCCGAATCATGCGGTTGTGCCGAAGATCTCATGAGGACTTCAAGTCATTCAGTTTGAGGAACCCGTGGCGCATCGAGAACCAGGGGCGCCTGGACATGGGGGTGCTTCGAAGACAAGCTGCGCCTCGATAGCCGCCAGGCCCCGAGAACGTCTCGCAGTGCAGTCTCCGGACCGGCCTGCGGGTGGTTTCATCTACGCGAGCAAGTTGCCTGCCCGGAACCTCATGTGCCTGTTGTTCAAGCCGGACATCTTGCGAATGAAACATTCGGGCAGCCCATCGACTGTCGCTATCGGTTGCGGCCACGTCGTGATCCGAAGCCGGTGGTGTTCTGGTCCGAAAGGGCACCGGTACCAGTCGTCGTTGCCGCCCGACCGCCAGTCGTTGCAACGTCGCAATCACGACACGTGCCCGCTACGTTGCGTGCGATTCGTCGTATCGCCCGGTTCGACTTCATGGCAGTTCATCGAAGCGTCGACCGGAAACGCGTATCGCCAACCTGAGGCGCATTCATGGTTCAAGACACCACGAAGTCAGCCAGCGCGCATGCCGCTGAACATCTGTCCCCCCTGATCAAGACGGGCACGGCCTGGACAGTGTCGCTATCGATCGTCATCGCGGTATCGTTATCCGCTTGCGGTTCCGGGTCCGGGTCCGATGGCGTTTCGACAACGCAACAGGACGCGGCGACCGATATCGTCGTCGAAGCGGGTGCCAACCGGCCCGCCGCGATCAGGGTTTCCGAGCAAGTCGAGACAGCGTCAGAGACTGTCGCCCCGGTCTCGGAACCGGCTGACAATGCGCCCGAACCCGATGACGAAACCACGATCGATAACGAAGAGTTCGACACGACATCGCAGCAGGACGCGACATCGCAGCCGGACACGACATCGCAGCCGGACACAACCGTCGCAGCATCGACCGACCTTCCTGGCTTCGAGGTGGTCAGCAACGGGCGCACGCTATACGTCTCTCCCTCCGGTGCGGACAGCAACAGCGGCTTGAGTGAAGCGGCGCCACTGCGTTCGATCCAGACTGCAATGGACCGGACTCGACCTGGCGACACCGTACTCGTCAGGCAAGGGACCTACGCTTACCCCGAGAATCCCTTGGGCGATGTCGTGGTCGTACGCAATTCAGGCACACCCGGCGCGTGGATCTCGCTCAAGGCCTATCCGGGCGAGACGCCGGTGATCCGGACCGTCAACTGGTCGGCGATCAAGATCCAGTCGTCCTATGTGCTGGTCGAAGGCTTCTCCATCGTCGGCAATCGTGATCAGGTATCGCAGTCGACCGCCATTGCACGGCAGTGGACGCTCGATGACCCGGCCACCGTCGGAATCGGTATTGCGGTCGGCGCGCCCTGGAATGATCCGGACCGGCACCCGACCCATGTGGTGATTCGCCGCAACAAGATCGAGAAATGCCCGGGCAGCGGGATCGGCCTGGTGCAGGTCGACTACGTGCTGATCGAGCACAATGTCGTCGTCGGCAATGCATGGTGGTCGCCGTACGGCAACAGCGGCATCTCGATGTACCAGAACCATAACTCGGATGCGTCCACCGGGTACAAGATGATCGTTCGCGGCAACGTGATCACGGAGACCTACAACAAGGTACCGTCCGCTTTCACTGGCGTGATCAGCGATGGCAACGGGATCATCGTCGACGACGCCCGAAATACTCAACGGTACTCGGCCACCTTCGGAACGCCCTATACGGGACGCACGCTGATCGACAGCAATCTCGTCTACGCGAACGGCGGGCGCGGTATCAACGTGTTCACCAGCGACCATGTCGACGTGGTCAACAACACGACGTATCAGAACTCGCTTCAAGGCGAGACACCGGAAGGCGAGGTGTCGATGGTGGAGACATCCGATATCAACCTGGTCAACAACATCCTTGTCCCTCTGCCTTACCGCCCTGCCCTGACCCGCTGGAACGGCAACGATTCGACTGGCATCGGTGCCTCGCAGAACATCGCGAACAACATCGTCTGGGGCGGTACCGGATTCAACGGCAGCGCATCGACCAACCGGATTGGCGTGGATCCTCGGTTCCTCGATGCCGGCAGCCTCGACTTCCGGGTTGCAGGATCGAGCCCGGCAATCGATGCCGCCCTTGCCACGTACAGTTTTCCTTACGCGTTGTCGGGTGCGCCCCGTCCTCGCGGCAACGGTCCGGATATCGGCGCCTACGAAATGCGTTGACCCGCAACGGAACCTGTCGACTTTCGCAGGGTCCGTCTTTCGCCCAACCCGTTCGAACCGACGCCGGTTTGTCCGGCGTCGGTTTTCTTGTGGGGACGTGCACGGGTAGCGCCGCGATCGCTTCGAACAGCGCCACGTTCTGCCGGACGCGGCGTCGGCGGAATCGACGAAGGCGATCGCGTCGACCGGCCGGGATTCGCGCGGAATCGCGGCCGGGCAACCTGATATGATCGACCGCATGAGGAGACAATCTCGCGCAGCGGCTGCGGCATGGTTCGCGTTGCCCCTGCTGATACTGCTGGTGGTATGGGAAACGATCGTGCGCGGTTTCGACGTGAACCCGCGTGTCTTTCCGTCGATCGTTCCGGTCAGTCAGGCCGCGCTCGAGTCGCTGGCCGACGGCACGTTGATCCGTCATATCGGGGCCAGCGTCGGGCGCATCCTGCTGGGCACTGCCATCGGCATCGTACTGGCCGTGCCGCTCGGCATCGCGATGGGCGTAAACAACGGTGTGGCCGCATTCTTCACGCCGCTGTTGCGTTTCTTCTCCGTGCTTGCCGGCATCGCCTGGATCCCGATCGCCACGTTGTGGTTCGGCTACGGCTTCGGCGCGATCACCTTCGTGATCGTCAACGCCGTCTTCTTCGTCGTCGCCTACAACACCCTGCTTGGCGTATCCGCCATCCCGGTGCGTCTGCGTCATGCGGCCGCATCGCTGGGTGCAGGACCGTGGGAGATGCTGCGTGAGGTCCTGCTGCCCGGCGCGCTGCCCAATATCGTCACCGGCATCCGGACCGGCATCGGCTTCGCCTGGCGCGGATTGATCGCCGCGGAGATGATCGCGACCGATGTCGGCCTGGGCTACATGCTGTTCGTCGCCCGCGACTTCTACCGGACCGAAGTCATCGTGATGGGGATGGTCGTGATCGGCATCATCTGGTTGCTGCTCGACCGGCTGGTGCTAGCGCCGATCGAGCGCCGGACAATCGAACGCTGGGGATTGGTGCGATGAGCGGCGTCACGCCCGCATCAACGGACACCGCCGCAGTGACGGCGCCCCGCTCGGTCCCGATCTGGTTGCGGATCTGGGGGGGCTGGGTGCGCATCTCGGCGAAGCGACCGGCGCTGGCCGCCCTGCTCCCCTTCGTCCCGGTGGTCGCCCTGTGGTGGGGCGTCGCCGCATCCGGCATCTTCCCAAAGGTCTTCCTCCCCGGGCCGGTCGAGGTGGTCGACGCTTTCTTCCGGCTGATGAAGAACGGCATCCTGCCCGCCTACCTGGAAGACAGCGTCATCCGACTGGTGACCGGCGCCGCGGTCGGCATGGCGATCGGCATCCCGCTCGGCCTGTGGGTCGGCTTGAGTCAGAGGGCACACCGCGCGCTGTGGCCCGTGCTGCTTTTCTTCCAGGCGATCGGCGACATCGCCTGGCTGCCGATCCTGTTGATCTGGTTCGGATTCGGCCTGGGCACGATGACCTTCGTCATCGTCTACACGGTGATCTTTCCCGTGGTGCTGAACACCGTGCTCGGCGTGCGCTCGGTCCCGCTCGAACTGCACCGTGCCGCGCAGTCGCTGGGCGCAAGCCGCGCCCGTATTCTCTGGGAAGTGGTGCTGCCCGGCGCGTTGCCCAACATAATCACGGGTCTGCGCAACGGTCTCGGCTACGGCTGGCGGGCGCTGATCGCTGCCGAGATGATCGTCGGCACGAGCGGCATCGGCTTCATGATGTTCGATGCACGGCGAGCCGGATCGGTCGTCGAGATCCTGCTCGGCATGATCGTGCTCGGCGTGCTCTGGTATATCGTCGACGGATGGATCCTCGCACCGATCGAACGAGCGACCGGCCAGCGCTGGGGGACGATCGCACGATGAGACCATTGACATGAAGTCTCCCCCGAAGCGGCTTCGCCGCCTCCCCCCAGGGGGCACCGCCTGCGGCCGGGCGAAGCCCGCTCCGCGGCGGT
>JBGSTN010001038.1:0-1910 GCA_041736455.1 Burkholderiaceae bacterium
CAGACCTCGCGATGGCCCTGCGCGTCACCGACAATGCCAAGACGCAGCGTTATTCCCCATGCAATGCGATGGAGACGCTGCTCGTGCACGTCGACATCGCGCCGCGATTCCTGCCCGAAATCGGACGGGTCTGGGCGGGCAAGGGCGTCGAGATGCGTGGCGACGCGCGCACGCGCGCGATCCTCGCCGCGAACGACATCGCCTGTGTCGAAGCGACCGAGGAAGACTGGCGTACCGAATACCTCGCGCCGATCATCAGTATCGCCGTCGTCGATGGACTCGACGAGGCGATCGAGCACATCAACACCTGGGGGTCCAGCCATACCGACGCGATACTCACCAACGATCACGAGCATGCGATGCGTTTCCTGACCGAAGTCGATTCCGCATCGGTCATCGTCAACGCATCGACCCGTTTCGCCGACGGGTTCGAGTTCGGCCTTGGCGCCGAAATAGGCATTTCCACCGACAAACTTCACGCACGCGGGCCGGTTGGCCTCGAAGGACTCACTTCATTGAAATACGTTGTCTTCGGCACGGGGCAGATCCGCTCATGAGCCTGCTCCTTTCCACACGTCCTGCACAGGCGGCGCGATGACATCCGGCTATCTGTGGGCGAAAGCCCTGCATATCGTCTTCGTGACGAGCTGGTTCGCGGGCCTGTTCTACCTGCCACGCATATTCGTCAACCTGGCCATGATCGATGCCTCGGGTGGTGCCCGCGACGGCGGCTCCGCCGAACGTGAACGCCTGTTGCTGATGGCGGGCAAGCTGTACCGATTCATGGGCCCGTTGATGGTCCTGGCGCTGGCCTTTGGCCTCGTGCTGTGGCTCTACTACGGGATGGGCGCTGGCGCGGGGTGGATGCATGCGAAGCTCGCCATCATCGTCCTGCTCGTCATCTACCACTTCTGGTGCGGACGGCTGCTGGGTGGATTTCAGAGCGGCGCCGGAAGATTGAGCCATGTGTGGTTCCGATGGTTCAACGAAGTGCCGGTGCTGGCCTTGTTGACGGCCGTGATTCTCGTGGTCATCAAGCCATTCTGAATATCATCGCCTTTCGTTCCGGCGCTTCCTTCACCGGTTCCCGTAGTCTGACTCCACCCGTCGCGAGCGTGCCCTGTGAAGGAAATCGAATACTTCATGATCCCGTCGTCCCCCTGGACCTACCTCGGTCATGACCGATTGGCATCGATAGCCGCACGCCATGGCGCGCGCATCAACATGAAACCGTTCGACCTCGGCCGGGTATTTCCACTCTCGGGCGGATTGCCGTTGCCCAAGCGCGCGCCGCAGCGGCAGGCCTATCGCCTCGCCGAACTGGCACGCTGGCGCGACCAGCTCGGCGTGCCTCTGACGATCCAGCCCCGGCATTTCCCCGTGCCCGCCGATCTTGCCCTGCGCATGATCGCGGCCGCACAGATTGCTCATGGGCCCGACCAGTCGTTCCGACTGGCCGGCGACATCATGCGGGCCTGCTGGGCCGAAGAGCAGGACATCGCCGACGAACGGACCCTGGTCGCGCTGGCCAATGCAGCCGGCATGGATGGCGACGAATTGCAGGCGGCGGGCGACGCTGCCCAGCCCGACATCGATCGCAATACCGACGCGGCCATCGCGGCACAAGTCTTCGGCTCGCCCTGGTACCGCGTCGGCAACGACAATTTCTGGGGTCAGGACCGGCTGGATTTCGTCGATCGCGCGCTGGCCGGATGACGTCATGACGGCAAGCGAATCCGGCAACGGTTCAGCCCGGGGCCAGACGCCTGTCGACTCGAGCGACGACCCATGGCAGCGAGCGCAGTGGCGACGTGCAGTCGACGATTGCCACTACTTTGCGCCCTGCCCGCGAGGCCTGGAAGCCGCACTTGCCGGTGAGCTTGCTGCGCTGGGCGCGCGCGAGATCTCCG
>JBGSTN010001053.1:0-14022 GCA_041736455.1 Burkholderiaceae bacterium
TCGCGCCCGAGCGTGATCGAGCCGTCCGACCCGTGAGCGATCAGATGCCAGGCGGCCCAGGGCTGGTGACCGCCGGTGAAGGCGTTGATCGCCGCGATCGCGTCATCGTCCCGGGTGATGAACAGGACATCGAATTCGCGCTGTCCGTCGGATTCGGCACGGATGCGCGTGACGAGTTCCTCCGCGTCGGCGACGCGTTCATCGACGACAATCAGTTCGCGTTTGCTAAACGTCGCGTCGGGGACCGCCGCGACTGCGTTTGGAGACGCGGTTGCGATTGCTGCAGGTGATGCCGCAACAGTCGTTACCGTGGCAGGAACCTTCGTTGCAGATGCACGGTTCTCGACCACCTGAACCAGCGCCGGCGGGCGCAGGATCTCAGAATCGAAGCCGACGGTCGGATCCAGATCGGCCGAATAGAGGATCCGCTCGTCCAGGCGCTCGACGCGAAGACGAGCCCGAGCCGGGCGCGCCACGCGCCGGGATCGCCATCGCTCGAGGAATGGACGAAATCCTGCCATATCGGCCATGTTGTCCGGCATAAGCGATACGAGGAGAGCTGGGCGGACGATTGGAGGACTGAATGGCTGGTCGGATCGGAAAGTGTTGTACGGGCCGACGAACGGTCGACGATTCGCACGGCCTGCCCCGACATCGCACTTCAACGTCTGGCGATTCGCAAGATCAGTTCGACCGTCGAGACGATGGTCACGCGCTTGTCAACTAAGACATCTATCGTTCGCTCCATCGGGAAATCAATCTCGAATTCGCCGGGAGTGAGCTTCATGACACCACCTATGCATGGCCAGCGTGCGCTGGTCGTGGGGGTCGCCAATGTCCACTCGATCGCCTGGGGTTGTGCGAGTGCTTTTCACGATGCCGGGGCCGATGTGGCATTGACCTACCTCAACGACAAGGCGAAGCCGCATGTCGAGCCACTTGCCCGCGCGATCGATTCACCGCTTCTTCTACCGCTCGATGTCACAGATGAAGCGCAGACCGATGCGCTGTTCGAGGCCATCGAGCACCAATTCGGGCGGCTGGATACGCTGCTCCATTCGATCGCCTTCTGCCCCACGAACGATCTGCGCGGTCGGGTGACCGATGTCTCGCGCGAAGGCTTCGCGCAGGCCATGGATATCTCGGTGCATTCCTTCCTGCGACTGGTCCGGCGCGCCGAGCCCTTGATGAGCCAAGGCGGCACCTGCATGACAGTGACTTTCTACGGGTCGACCCGGGTTGTCGCCCAGTACAACGTGATGGGACCGGTAAAGGCGGCCCTTGAGGCCGTGACACGCGAACTGGCGAGTGAACTCGGGCCCAAGCGAATCCGCGTGCACGCGCTGTCACCCGGACCACTGAAGACTCGCGCGGCATCGGGCATCGAGGATTTCGACGAACTGTTGCGCGAAGCGTCCGAACGCGCGCCCACACACCAGCTGGCGTCGATCGAAGACGTCGGCGCCTACGCTGCCTTTCTGGCCTCACCCGCGGCCGCCAACGTCACCGGCACGGTGCCCGTGATCGACGGTGGTTACCACATCATTGCCTGACATCGCGCCGGAGAAGTGACATTTTCCGGTTCCAGGAGATTTCACATGCGCACCCAACAAGACGATCATTCGGGATGGATGGCGAAGCCGCCGACACTCGATTGGGACCCCGTCAAAGAAAGATTCGGCAGCCTATGGCAGGAAGGAAGCAGGACCTGGGCCGAGCAGCAGCAATCGATTGCCAGCGTTGCCGATATTGCTTGGCGTCATGCTGACAAGCTGCGCCACGGACTGCGAGCCCAACATGAACATGCCAGTGTCCAGTTCCAGACCGATAGCGACGCGCTTCGCAATCAGTGGGCGGCCGGCCCGCTGCAGTGGGCCAAGGATTGGGTCGAGTACTGGACCGACGTGGCGCAACGCCAGGCGTTGACGCTCGACGCGTTTCGTCGACGCGGCAACGACTTCGTTGCCCATGAGAAAGCCGGCATGCCCCCGGTGCTCGACTTCGACCATGAAGTGGTGCTCGACGGCCACGAACTCGAGCGGCCGGTCAATTACATGCTGCTGAGGATCGTGCCCCCTTCAGGCGTCACGGTCGACGTCGACAAGCGACCGTTCATGATCGTGGATCCGCGCGCCGGTCATGGATCCGGAATCGGCGGATTCAAGACGGAGAGTCAGGTGGGCGAAGCCTTCGAAGATGGCCACCCGGTCTACTTCGTCGCCTTCCGTCCGGTGCCTGAGCCTGGCCAGACCCTGGCCGACGTCCGCGACGCGGAAATCGAGTTCCTGAAGGCGATCATCGCGCGCCATCCGCAGGCGCCGAAACCGGCCGTCATCGGCAATTGCCAGGGCGGCTGGGCGACGATGGTCCTTGCCGCGTCCGCCCCCGATCTGGTCGGCCCGGTGGTCCTCAACGGTGCGCCGATGTCGTACTGGGCTGGCAAGAACGGCCACAACCCAATGCGTTACTCGGGCGGCCTGCTCGGTGGAGCCTTGCCGGCGCTGGTCGCATCGGACCTCGGCAGTGGGGTTTTCGACGGCTCATGGCTGGTGCTGAATTTCGAGAACCTCAATCCCTCGAACTCGCTCTTCAGGAAGTACTACAACCTGTATTCGAACGTCGATACAGAGGCCGCACGCTTCCTCGAATTCGAGCGCTGGTGGGGAGGCTTCTTTCTGATGAACGAACCCGAGATCCGCTGGATCGTGGAGAATCTGTTCATCGGGAATCGATTGGCGCGTGGCGAGGCCGAACTCGGTGGTGAACACATCGACCTGCGCAAGATTCACTCTCCGATCATCGTCTTCGCGTCACATGGCGACAACATCACGCCGCCGCAGCAGGCGTTGAACTGGATCGCCGACCTGTACAGCGATGTCGACGAAATCAAGGCCTGCGGTCAGCGCATCGTCTACATGCTGCATGACTCGATCGGCCATCTCGGCATCTTCGTCTCGGCCGGAATCGCCAGCCGGGAGCACGATGCGATTACCGACACGATGCGCGCGGTCGAGGCTCTCGCGCCAGGACTGTACGAGATGCGTCTGGACGAAGGCGACGATCGACTGCACATCCGCTTCGAGCCACGCACCATCGATGACATCCTGACCATCGATGACGGGCGCAACGATGAAGAGCTGTTCGCTTCTGTCGCGCGGCTGTCGGCTTTGGGTACGGAAGTCTACGACCTGTCGCTGCGGCCTTTGTTGCGGGCCTCGATCACACCGGAGATGGCCAAGGCGTATCGCGACCTGCAGCCGATACGCATGCGCCGGGTCGCGTTCTCGGATCTGAACCCGGGCATGGCAATGGTGAGTTCGATCGCAGAGCACACGAAGGCTGAACGCCGGCCCGTGAGCGCAGGAAATCCGCTGCTCGCCATGGAGCGGCTGGCGGCTCGTTGGATCGAATCGCAGCTCGACCTGTGGCGCGACGCCCGCGACGGCTTGTCCGAGACGTTATTCCACACGATCTACGGTTCGCCGCTGCTCAGGGCGATCGGCCAGTCGACTCTGCATGAAGGGAAAGGCCGGCGCATCAAGGATCTGCGCTCGATACCGGAAGTCAAGCAGGCGCTGGATACGATCACCGAGGGGGGCGCCGCGGAAGGTACGGCACGCATGTTGTGTCTATTGGGACGCGCACGCGGCTATGTCCGGCGCTCGAAGCTCGAACGGCAGGTACAGGCCTACGAGGCCAGCGGGGCGCTGTCGGGCGTCGACGCCGATGGACTTTCGCGTATCGTGCGTCAGCAATCGATCATCGTCGATTTCGAGCCGGAACTTGCATTGAACACGTTGCCATTGCTGCTGGATACGGAAGACGAGCGCCGAGACTCGCTGGCCTTGCTGATGGATATCGCCGGACCTCGCGAGACGATGCATCCTGCCGCTCTGGTCATGTATCAGAAGTTCGAAGCGTTGCTTGGCCAGGCGCCGACACCGACGTTGCGCGAGACGCCAAGACCTCAGGTGCTCGCGCAAGGCTCGGCTGCGCCCGTGTCGGGCGTCGATGAGGTGGTGGTGGATACGGCCCCGCGCAAACCGATGTTCGACCCGCACGACAATGGCGATCATGACGATCTCGAAGCCGTGAACGGAATCGGCAATCGCATGGCGGCGAAGCTGCACGAGATCGGCATCCATCGGTTTTCCCAGCTTGCGAACTTGAACGAGGCCGAGATCGCCTGGCTCGATCTGAAGCTGCTGGCGCGCGGACGTTTGCAACGCGAGCGTTGGTGCGAACAGGCACGCGAGCTGATGAAGCACGATTCGAGGCAGCAGTCCAGGTCGAGTGCAAACGGTAGCTCGGGAGAGCATCTGACCGAGGACGAGATGGAGGGAGCGGACGAATGAAGCCCACTCCCTTGGATGGTCATCGCAACCGTACGTGGGACGAACTTCAGGTCGGTGACGAGTCTTTGCTCGAGCGATCGGTGACTGCGCGCGATCTTTACCTTTTCGCGCACGCGTCTGGCAATCTAAATCCCATGCATCTGCCCAGTACCGACCTCGACGGCGATGGGATCAGCGATGCCGTGGCCCCATCGATGTGGGTCGCTTCGCTCGTTTCCAATGTGCTGGGCAATCTGCTGCCCGGTCCGGGCACGTTGATTCAAACCCAGCAGCTCGACTTCGGCGAGCGTGCACGCGTCGGGGACCGTCTGGACATTTCGGTGCGTTTGCTGCAGAAGCTGCAGCCGCCGCGCGTGCTGTTCGAGGTGAAGGTTCGAAAGGACAATGGCTGTCTCATCGCCAGGGGCCTGACCGAGGTCGACGCCCCGATGACGACAGTGATCACGGCTCATACCGAACTGCCGGCGCTGATGCTCGACGAGCACGACCACTTCGCGCGCATGATCGATGTCGCGTCGCAACTGCCTCCGATGCCGACCGCGGTCGTGTGCCCTGACGACGCGAATTCGTTGGGCGGTGCGCTGTTGTCCTGGCGTCGTGGCCTGATCGTGCCGCTGCTGGTGGGTTGCCGTGCCGCGATCGAGGAAGCCGCTGCGCTCGCCGAGCTGGATCTGGACGGATTGGAGATCATCGACGAACCACAGAGCGAACGCGCAGCGGCGCGCGCTGTCGCGTTGGTGCACGAAGGGCGTGCCCGCGCTCTGATGAAAGGAAATCTTCACTCCGATGATCTGCTGGCGCAGGTCGTGCGCAAGGAAGGGGGTCTGCGTGCCGGGCGTCGCATTTCTCACGTCTTCGTGCTGGATGTGCCCACGGTGGCACATCCCCTGTTCATCACCGATGCTGCAATCAACATCGCGCCTGACCTGGCAACCAAGGTCGACATCGTGCAGAACGCGATCGACCTGGCTCTTGCCTGCGGCATCGTCCTGCCGCGGGTGGGCGTGCTCTCGGCCGTCGAAACGGTCAATCTGAACATTCCGTCGTCGATGGACGCAGCGATCCTGGCAAAGATGGCCGAACGCGGTCAGATAAGGGGCGGTATCGTCGACGGACCTCTCGCGATGGACAATGCCATCGATCCGGCGGCTGCGGCGACCAAGAAACTGGTATCGCCCGTGGCAGGCGCAGTCCAGGTGCTGGTCGTTCCCAACCTGGAGGCGGGAAACATGCTTGCCAAACAGTTGACGTTCGTCTCGCGGGCGCAGCCGGCGGGGGTCGTCGTTGGCGCATCGGTTCCGGTGATGCTGACGAGCCGGGCCGACAACGATCAGGCCCGTCTCGCCTCCTGCGCGCTGGCGCAACTCTACGATCACTATCGTCGCACCGGGCGCAGCGCGTTGACGGGCGAAACGGTTTCGGTACCAGAAAGGAGGGCCGCGTGATGGCCGCCAAGGTAGCTCGTTTGCTCGTCCCGCCGAAGCCTGTCGAATCCGTGACGTTCGCAGGCGACTCCTTGCTGACGTTGAACGCGGGTTCGTCTTCGATCAAGTTCGGCGTATTCGACAGGGAATCGCTTGCCGGGCTGGCCAATGGACAGATCAATTCCCTGGGTCTGGTACCAACGTTTCGTGCCCGCCTGACGGACACTCAGAGTGAAGAGCGTCATTCTTGGGACGCCGATCAGGCACCTGCCGATCATGCGCAGGCGCTGAGCTGGCTGCTTGAATGGATCGCCGGGCGCTTCGCCGGACGGCGCATCTCTGCGGTCGGACATCGGGTAGTGCATGGCGGCCTCCATCATGTCCGGCCGGTCCTGGTCGACGATCAGATCGTCACCGAACTACTCGGCCTCGCGCCCCAGGCTCCGTTGCACCAGCCGCACAATCTGGCCGGTATCGCCGCTGCGCGTGAAGCGTTCGGCACGGTACCGCAGGTAGCCTGCTTCGACACGGCATTCCACCGCGACCATGCGTTTGTCGAAGAGAGTTTTGCATTGCCGCGTTCGCTGTACGACGAAGGTGTACGTCGTTTCGGCTTTCACGGCCTGTCCTACGAGTCGATCGCCGACACGCTGCACAGACAACACGCGCGCGAGGCCCGCGGGCGCGTCGTCGTCGCTCATCTGGGCAACGGCGCATCGATGTGCGCGATGTGCGACGGTCGGTCGGTTGCCTCGACGATGGGTTTCACCGCGCTGGACGGCTTGCCGATGGGCACCCGTTGCGGTCAGCTCGACCCAGGCGTGATGCTTTATCTGATGGCGCAGAAGAACATGGACGCCGCCGCGCTGACAGACCTTCTCTTCAACCGTTCCGGCCTGCTGGGATTGTCCGGCGGACTGACGAGTGACATGCGAACGCTTGAGCAGGCCGGTACGACGCTGGCGGGCGAGGCGATCGACTACTTCGTTGCACGAGTCCGGCGTGAACTCGGCGCGCTGGTCATGGTGCTTGGCGGCCTCGACACACTCGTCTTCACCGGCGGCATCGGCGAGAACTCGGCGCGGGTGCGCGCAAAGGTGATGCAAGGGCTCGAGTGGCTGGGTATCGAGACCGATCCAACCGCCAACGCATTCGGCGCCATCGAACTGTCCACGGCTGACTCGCCGGTTTGCGTCTTGCGTCTGGCCACGGACGAAGAAGGCACGATAGCCCGCCACACACGCGAGCTTACCCAGAGTCTGGTGTCGTCGCCATGAGGCGGACGATTACAGTCGACGATGCGGCGGCCTTGATACCGGATGGCGCGGTGCTGATGATCGGCGGTTTCATGGGCGTGGGCTCGCCTCGGCGGCTGATCGATGCTCTGGTGGCACGTGGCACGCGAGGGCTGACCGTGATCGCCAACGATACGGCGCGGCCGGGCCACGGCATCGGGCGGCTTGTCGACTCGGGCCAGGTTTCACGTGTCGTGACGTCGCACATCGGCTTGAACCCGGTGACCCAGAAGAAGATGTTCTCGGGAGAAATGCAAGTCGAACTGGTCCCCCAGGGGACTCTTGCCGAACGCATCCGGGCCGCGGGGTACGGTCTGGGAGGTGTTCTGGTTGCCACGGGTCTGGGCACCCTGGCCGCCGAGGGCAAGCCGACGTTGGAGATCGACGGCAAGACGTGGCTGGTCGAGAAACCATTACATGCCGACTTCGCATTGGTCCACGCCAACATGGCCGACTACGCTGGCAACCTGGCCTATCAGCTCACGGCGACAAACTTCAACCCGGTGATGGCGATGGCCGCGTCGCGAGTGATCTGCGAGGCTCGCGAGATCCTGCCGATCGGCATGATCACCCCGGATCAGGTGACAACGCCCGGTGTGCTCGTGGACCATCTGATAGGTATCGAGATTCCGGTATGAATGCGCATCCCGAGATCGCATGATGGATCCACAGGAAATCATTGCACGCCGTGTCGCGCAGGAAATCAGGCCCGGCATGCTCGTCAATCTGGGCATCGGGCTACCGACTCGCGTAGCCAACTACCTGCCCTCTGGCATGGACGTCTATCTGCAAGCCGAGAACGGTATCGTCGGACTTGGCGCCCGTCCTCCCGAAGGCATGGAAGACGTCGATCTGACCGACGCCGGCGGGGGTTTTGTCACGGCGGTGCCGGGCGCCGCGAGCATCGACAGCACGCTTTCGTTCGGCCTGATCCGGGGCGGTCATCTCGACATGACGGTGCTGGGCGGCCTGCAGGTCGACGCGCGAGGCATGCTGGCCAACTGGATGATTCCCGGCAAGCTCGCACCGGGCATGGGCGGCGCGATGGATCTGGCCACGGGTGCACGCATCGTCATCATCGCCATGATGCATTCGGCGAAGGGCGAATCGAAGATCGTCAAGACCTGCACGCTGCCTCTAACCGCCACTCGCGCAGTGGACTTGATCGTGACCGAACTCGCTGTGATGGCACCGCGCCCGAACGGACTGACTCTTCTCGAAACCGCGCCTGGAATCAGCATCGATGCAGTGCTCAGTGCGACGGCAGCACCGCTGCACTTCGACGCGCCCGTACAGGAAATGCGGCTGGGTGAACTGCCCCGATAGTTGCCCGAGCGGTGCTGCTGCCGAGCGATTCACGACTTGAAATTGTTTGGGAGCGTTTCGCCTCTACGCCGACGCGAGCGCCGATGCGGGATCGCGTTCGGGACCACCGCCCGTCATCTCCCTGATAGTCGAGAAATGGTTTCCTCGGACACGAAACCGTCACAGCGCGCGAATAGATTCGTCAGTCACACAAAAAGAGAGGAAGAGAATGGCGATCGACGTATTCAAGGACATTGCCGTCCCTGTCATTGGCGGGCTGGGCATCTTCATGCTCGGGCTCGAGTTCATGTCCGACGGCATCCAGAATCTGGCGGTACACCGGATGCGCGCCATTCTCGGTCGCGTCGCAGGCACGCCCATCAAGGGGTTGATCTCGGGAACGCTGATCACAGGCGTGCTGCAGTCGAGTACGGCGATGACGGTGATGGTGGTCGGCCTCGTCAACGCGGGGGTGGTATCGCTACGACCGGCAATCAGTGTGATCATGGGCGCGAACATCGGCACGACGCTGGGCAACGGCCTGATCGCGTTGCCGCTGGGGCCACTCGGGTTGATCATCGCCGGCATCTTCGCGCTGGTCTACGTTTTCGCCAAGGAAGAAAAGACCCGCAACATCGCGCTGGCAACCATGGGCTTCGCGCTGATCTTCTACGGGCTCAACCTGCTGACCGGCGGACTCAAACCCTTGCGCAACATGCCCGAGGTGATGGCTGCCATTTCATCGCTCAATGCGACGTCGTTCACCGGCCTGATCTACTGCGTGCTGATTGCCGCCGGCATCACCGCGATGATCCATTCGTCGTCGGCGACGATCGGCATCGTGATGGGCCTCGGTGCGGCGGGCATCCTGGATTGGCAGACGGCGGTGGCCTTCGCGCTGGGCGCCGACCTCGGTACCACGATCACCTCGTGGATGGCATCGCTGAACCTTTCGAAGAACGCCAAACGTGCCGCCTATGCGCACATCTCGTTCAACTTCATCGGCGTGGCGGTGATGTTGCCGCTGTTTTTTCCGTCGATGGAATTGCTCAAGTGGGTGATGGGCTTTTTCGGCGGAGATCCGAGTGTGGCCACGATCGTCGACGGCAAGGAGACGTTTCCGCTGGTACCGGTAGCGGTCGGGCTGTATTCGGTGGGCTTCAACATCTTCAATACCGCGCTGTTATTTCCATTCATCGGCGTGTTCGAACGAGTGCTGTCGCGCGTGGGACATACGTCCGACGAGGCCGAGGAAGATTTTTCGCTGCCCAAGTTTCTCAACCCGGCGCAGTCGACCAGTCTGGTCACGGGTGTGACCGCCGTTCAGGCCGAGATGCAACGCTATCGCGATGCGTCGCGCATGTTCCTGCGCGCAGCGCGTGACGAATCGTTCAAGATCGACGAGAAGGATCACAACATGCGGTTGGACACGTTGAACAGAGAGATTCGCAGGTTCACTGCTTCGATGCTCAAGCCCGATACACCGCATGCCCAGGCCAATCTGCTCGCCAGCCTGATCGAAGAGGAAGACTTCACCGCTGCGTTGGTCGAGGCTCAGCACCAGATGCTTCGTCGCTATGAACGTGTTGAATTTTCAGAGACCGGCAAGAAGATCGCCCAGGATATTCTCCAGCGGGCCGAAGAGGATCTGGACCTGATGGTAGGTGCGAAGACGCTCAACGCAGCCGAGATGCATGCGCTGAGGCAGGCCCATCATGCGGCGATACTGAAGATGCGCGAAGAGGTGCTGGCGGGTGAAAGCGCGCACGACTGGGAGGAGCGCGGGGCGATTCTCGCGATGCTCGGCACTCTCGAGCGGGTGCAAATGCTCGGTGAAAGGATCCACGACGAGCGGTTGTCGGTGTCACGCGATCTGGCGGTCATCGATGACGCTTCCCGCCTCGGGCGTCAGGCCCCCGACGGTCTGGCGCTGGCGGGTTCGGCATGAAGACCTTTTCCAGCAAGGTGGAGTCCATGAGGACAGGGCTCGGGTCGGGACGGCGGCGGTTTTTGGCGAGTTGTTCGGCGTTGGCAGGTGCTGCCGCCGCCGGGCGTGCACACGCGCAGTTGGCCCAAGTGGACGAATACGGCGATGTGGGACTGCGCGGTGCGGGCTCGACGTTCGTGCAGCCGTTGATGGAGGCCTGGGTGCGCCAATATCGGGCCGATCCCCATCTGACGCTCATCACGAGCGCGCCGAATGGTGGGCTGGATGACGCGCTGAGCAATGATGGCCTCGACTACGAACCGGTTGGTTCGCTGGCCGGCATCCAACGCATCCGAGCCGGATTCGTCGACTTTGCCGCCAGCGAGATGCCGCTGCAGGCAGAATCGCTGAAACGCGGTGGCCTGCTGCAGTTCCCTTGGGTGATCGGTGGCGTGGCGATCGTGACGACGATTCCCGGCGTAACCGGACTGCAGCTCGATGCGCCGGCGCTGGCTGGCATCCTGCAGGGGCGTATCCGGCGTTGGTCGGCGCCGGAAATCGGCGCACAGAATCCGGGCCTGGCGTTGGGCGATGCGCCGATCGAGGTGCTTCATCGCAGTGACGGGTCGGGAACCACCTTCACCCTCGCGGAATATCTTTCTCGCAAGGACGCACATTGGAGAGAACAGATGGGCAGCGACCTGCTGCTCAAATGGCCCGTTGGTCGCGGCGTTCGCGGCAACGGCGAAATGGTGCGCGCGCTCGAGTCGACGCCGAATGCTATCGGCTATGTCAATGTGACGCAGGCTCGACGTGCAAATTTGCCGATGGCGTCGTTGCGGAATGCGCAGGGCACTTACGTGATGCCTGAAACTGCTGCTGTTGCCGCTGCGTTCGCGGCGCGCCGCATCGCTGGCGACGAACGCGACTCCCTGCCGATCGACTCACCCGGCGCGCAGAGCTATCCGATCGTTGCGACGGTATTCGGCCTCATGCGTACACCGATCCAGTCTGCCCGGCAGCGACGCACGGCGGAGTTCGCCAGCTGGACACTCACGCGTGGCAGCGAACAGGCGCGGCAACTGGGCTATCTCGCTCTGCCTGCGGAAACCGCGAAGGCAACCGTCGAGCGGCTGGCGGGACGAGCCTGACCGCGCGGTCGTCCCCCGAACTCCACTAACGACCCTGTATGCGTGGACGACAGCAGCGACACGCCAGTCGACATCTGCTCTACGCATTCTTGATGGGGGCGGGGCTGACGGCGTTCGCTTTCTCGCTTGCCCGACTGGAAAACCAGGGCGCAGGTGCCAAGGCCGGGACAACGGCGGCCACGCTGATGATTGCCGGATCTGAAACGATCAAGCCGTGGCTCGTGGCCTGCGCCGAAGCTTTCATGTTGACTCATCGGGATGTCGACGTCGTTGTGCGAGGCGGCGGCAGTTCCAATGGAATCGCCGCGCTGCTGGCAGGGCAGGTCGACCTGGCACTGAGTTCGCGGGAACTGACTGCGGCCGAGATCCAGCGCGGTGCGGAAACGGGCGCCGCACTGGTGATCCGGCCAGTCGCTGTCGAAGCCATCGCGATCATTGTTCATCCCGCCGTAATCGTCGATCAGATCGACGTTCCGACACTGCGGGGGCTACTCGACGGATCCATCAATGATTGGTCGGTGCCCGACGGCGGAACAGGCGCCGTGGTGGTGATCGGCCGTGAATCGGGATCAGGTACCGCCAGCGTCGTGGAGAGCAAGCTGCTCGACGGGCGCAGTCTCTCGATAGGCGCTCGTCGCCTTCGGAGCCATCATGAAGTCGTCGACGCGGTCACCTCGACTGCAGGGGCCATCGGCTATGCCGATGCGCAGATCGCCCGGCGGCACGCGCCGCGAGTGAAGCTGCTCGGTCTGGTCGCCGACAGCGACACTCGTCGGTCGACGTTGCCCGACGCAGCATCGATCGCAAGAGGCGACTATCCGCTTTCTCGTACGCTGTATGTCGTGGGACGGGAACCGATCAGCGGCACTTCTGCGTTGCTGCTGGATTTCTGCGGCGGCCCGCAAGCCAGGCCCCTGTTGGAAGCAGCCGGGTTTCTGCCGGCCCCGGCCGCAGCAACCCGGACGGCAAGACCGTGACCTCCGACGTGACGATGAAAACGTCCGGCGATCCGCGTCGAATGACATGGTTGCTGATGCTGCTCGTCTTCCTGCAGGTAATCACACTGGACATTGCGGACGCTCAGCCCGACTTGGCGAAGGCGAACACCGTCCCGGAGTCCGGCTCCGGGCGCGACGATCGTGCAGCGCGCTGGGTGGCGGGAACCCAGTTGGCACCGCCATTCGTCACCCGTGGCGATGATGGGCGCTATGCGGGTGTCGCGATCGAACTTTGGCGGGAAGTGGCTCGTGGGCTGGGCGTCGAAACCGAGTTTCGAGCGTTCGATTACGACAGAGCCGGATTGATCCGGGCGCTGGAAGAAGGGGAAGTCGACATTGCCGTGAGCAACCTGGCCGTTTCGGAAAATCTCGAACAACGCGTTGACTTCACGCATCCGTTCCTGAGCTCCGAACTGGCAATCGTCACCGGTGCCGAAACGGACCTCGGATGGATCGCCACGCTGCGCTCGATCAGGCTGGGCCAGGCGGTTCTGGCGATTGCCGCATTGTTGCTGGCGCTCTCGCTCGCGGGGGCGGCCATTTGGGCGATCGAGCGGCGGCGCAATCCGGAGCAATTCGATCCACGTTTCGCCCCCGGCGTGCTCGACGGTCTCTGGTGGGCTGCCGTGACGATGACCACGACGGGTTATGGCGACAAGACGCCGCGCTCGTTTCCAGGCCGGCTGGTGGCGATAGTGTGGATGTTCTCCAGCCTCTTCCTGACCGCGTTATTCTCCGCGACGCTCGCCTCATCCCTGGTAGTCGACGGCCTTCGTTCGCGCGTCACGGGCCCGCAGGATCTGCCGCGCGTGCGCGTGGCGGCAGTAGACGACGGCCCGGGCAGAAACTGGCTGGTTCGCCACGGCATTGCGATTCATGCCTATCCCTTCGTGATTCAGGCACTCAATGCCGTTCAACGTGGCGATGTCGATGCGCTCGTATATGACCGCATCATTCTCCGGCATTTGCTGAGGGTCCACCCCGCACGTGGACTGCTGCTCCTGCCGCAAGGACTGGCGGAGGTCGACTATGCTTTTGCCGTTCGCGAGGGCAGTGCCCGGCGTGAAGTCGTCAATCGTGCAATGTTGCGGGCCACTGATGAACAGTCCTGGGCGGTGACGACACGGATGGCACTGGGGCGCAGCCCCTGACGGCTCCCACCAGAGGTGTTGCTGACGGTAGTCGCCCGCTTCTCTGCGGCACACCACATGGTCCCTGGAGCGGTTGTTCCGAATCGCGTCATCAGCCTACGGCCGAGTTACCGGTTGTTCGACCGGGCAGGAGACGTTTCAGCGCATCGAGTCGTGAAAGGAGGTCCTCCGGGTACAGGGTCGCGATTTCGGTCGCCCCTGCATGTAATGTCCCGTCGTTGCCATCGAACGTGATCCACTCGCCCTCCCGCAATGTCGTGTCCCCAATCCGGATCACGCGCACGGACTCGTCGATCTGCAGTTCGGCGCAGCCCACCAGGCAGACCTTGCCAAGCTGTCGCGCAACCACGGCGGCGTGCGATGTGCGCGCGCCGCGTTGTGTCAGCAGTCCGGTTGCCGATTCGAGTGCCGCGATG
>JBGSTN010001062.1:0-2250 GCA_041736455.1 Burkholderiaceae bacterium
GACCGGCACGGTCTCGTTGAGCACGCGTGCGCCCTGGCTGCCACCGACCACGAACATCGTCAGCGGCCCCTGGCGCGAGGTGATGCGCGCATGCGGATCATCGCCGATCAGCATGGTCGAGCGTACCGGATTGCCGCACAGGGTCGCGCCTGGCAACGTATCCGGGAACGCCTGCAGCACCCTGTCGGCGATGCGGGAAAGTACCTTGTTGGTCCAGCCCGCGACCGAATTCTGTTCGTGGACGACCAGCGGTCGATTGAACAGCACGGCCATCATGCCGCCCGGGAAAGCGACGTAGCCCCCCATGCCGAGCACGACATCGGGCTGCGTCCGGCGCAACGCCTGCGCGCTCTGCCAGAAGGCACGCAACAGACTCGTCGGCAGCAGCAGCATGGCCAACAATCCCTTGCCACGCAAACCGCTGAACGTGACGGGCTGCATCGTGATGCCGGCACCGGACACCAGCTTGGCTTCCATGCCGCGCGGATTGCCCAACCAGACGACCTGCCAACGGCGGGCGATCATTTCTCGGGCTACCGCCAGGCCGGGCATCACGTGACCGCCCGTACCACCTGCCATGATCATCAGCGTACGAGCCGTCATCGCACGCCCCCGGTCATCCGTCTGTTCTCATGATCGATGCGCAGGACGACGCCCAGGCTGATGCAGTTGGCCAGCAATGCCGAGCCGCCGTAACTCATCAATGGCAAGGTCAACCCCTTGGTCGGCAGAACACCGAGGTTCACACCCATGTTGATGAAGCTTTGCACCATGATCCAGAGCGCAACGCCGTAGACGACGAGTCCGGCGTAGACCTGGTTCAAAGCGATCGCTCGCCGCCCGATCTCGAACAAGCGATGTGTCAGCCACAGGAACGCCAGGACGACCGCGACCACACCGACGAGACCCAGTTCTTCCCCGATGATCGCCAGGAGGAAGTCCGTATGCGGCTCGGGCAGGAACAGGTGCTTCTCGACCGACGCACCCAGGCCGGTGCCGGCGATTTCGCCGCGACCGAACGCGATGAGCGAGCGACTGAGTTGATAGCCGCGGTTCATCACGTGGGCGGGATCGAAGGGCTCCAGGTAGGCCAGCACCCGACCACGCCGCACATCGTCGAAGTAGATGAAGGTGGCCGCCGCCAGGACCGCGAGCGTGACCAGCGAGGCGAAGAGTTTCGCATTGATGCCACCCAGGAACAGCATGCCGGTCGCGATGGCGACCACGACGATCGCGGCCCCGAGATCAGGCTCATAAAGGAGCAGCAACGCAACGAAGACCAGCACGACCGTCATCGGCACGATGCGATTGAGGACCCGCTGGAGGTGTTCGCGATTGCGCACCGTGTAGTTGGCGACGTACAGAACCACGAAGAACTTCATCAGCTCCGATGGCTGCAGGTTCATCGGGCCCAATGGAATCCAGCGACGCGAACCGAGCACTTCCCGCCCGATCGCGGGAATCAGCACGACGATCAGCAGTGCGATGCCCAGCAGGAACAACCTGGGTGCCCAGCGTTCCCAGGTCGCGATCTTCACGAAGAACGCGGCGACACCGGCACTGACGGCCATGCTCATCGCAATCAGGTGCCGGACCAGATAGAAGGTCGGCGCGGAATTCGAATAGCGCGCACCGTCGGCCAGCGCGATCGATGCCGAATACACCATCACCAGCCCGCCCAGCATCATGATCGCGATGACCCAGATCAGCGGCTCATCGAAAGTCTCGACACTGCGGGCAGGCTCGCGTCGTCCCGACGGCATCCGACGAGTCGATGCCGTTCCGGTGGCTCGGCGCCAGGGCAGAAGGTTCAGCATGGCAACTCCATCGGCTGCCCGCGCGACTCGCCGAGGCTGCGCACGAGCGCCGTGAATACCTCACCCCGATGCTTGTAGTCGCGAAACATGTCGAAGCTCGCACAAGCCGGCGAGAGCAGAACCGCCTCACCGGGAAGTGCGGCGGTCGCGGCCCGTTGCAGCGCCACCTCCAGATCAGCGGCACGTTCGCAGCGCACCCCGGACGCCGCCAATGCGGCTTCGATCCGGTCCGCATCCTGACCGATCAGGATCACCCCTGCGGCGTGGGCGGCAACGGGAGCAACCAGCGGCGCGAAATCCTGGTCCTTGCCGACACCGCCGGCGATCAGCCATGCCTTGCGACCGAGGCCGGACAGCGCTGCACACGTCGAACCGACATTGGTGCCCTTGCTGTCGTCGTAGTACTCGACGTCGTCGATGCGCGCCAACAGCT
>JBGSTN010000317.1:0-7661 GCA_041736455.1 Burkholderiaceae bacterium
GCATCCAGTTCCGCAGCCTGTGCCTGCACCGCCTGCCAGTCGACATGCGCGAGCGGATTGAGCGCGGCCACGCGGCTGGCATTCTCACGCGCCTGCCCGAGCAGACTCGCCGCCGATTCGCGGCCTTCGTTCATCGCCTGCAGCGCCGCAGCGATGTGCCACGCAGGCGGCGTGCCCGGCGGGCGTGCAATGGCTCTATCGGTCGTCGTCAACTGGATTCTCCGCAGCAAATGTCCTTGGGCATCGAGGCTATCACGACCCCATCGTTGCGTTTCATGCGCGACCGAACGACCGTGCCTACGGCGCATCGCCCGGGCAACACGACAGGCGATAGCGTGTGATCAACCATGTCATCATCGCGATGCCCCTTTGTTCATTCAGAGAACCGCGTCTGCCGATTCGAGGAGCCCCACCGATGGAACATCGCAAACTGCAAGGCAACCGACTGCGCGCGGCAGGTTACGACGAAGGCGAACAGATACTCGAGATCGAATTCACCAGTGGCGATGTCCGCTGTTTCCTGGGCGTGCCACGGACCGTCTGGCGCAGTCTGCTGGCGGCACCGAATCCGGCCAGCTTCTTCGAAGATCGCATCGAGGAGGAGTATGCGACCCAGCCCGGAGAACGTCGCACACGAAGCGATGCAAGGCAGCAGCTGGACGACCTGTTCGGCGGCCGTTGATGAACTTTCCAATTCGCGGCCACTGATCCGCACCGGCATGCGCATCGATCTGATCTGCGAAGTCATCGACAATTTCGGCGATGCCGGCATCAGCTGGCGCCTCGCCCGGCAACTCGCGGCCGAGTGGCGGGCGGACGTTCGTCTTTTCATCGACCGACCCGACGTACTGGCACGCTGGCATCGCGCTGCGGTCGCAAGGGACGATCCGGTTCCCGATGTGTACCCGCTGGAACGTATCGATCTGCTGTGCGAGAAACCCGCCGAGCTCGTCATCGTGATGCTCGGCACCACGATTCCAATGTCGGTGCGAACGGCCCTTGCGGCAGCCGGCATGCCGTGGCTGCGGTACGAATATCTCAGTGCCGAGCCCTGGATCGACGGTTGTCATGGATTGCCATCGATCAAACCCCAGGACGGCGCCGTCGAATGGTTCTACTACCCGGGCTATACGCCGGCGAGCGGCGGACTCCTGCGTGAATCGACGCTCGCGGACGCCCTGGTCCGCTTCCGCGAAGTCGAACGTACGAAATGGCTCCGAGACATGGCGCTGGCTTCTCCCGCCGGCGATCTCCGGGTATGCCTGTTCGGATATGCCGAACCGTTGACCGGCGCGTTGGTCCGCGAGATCGCCTCGCTCGAACGTCCGTGCACACTCTTCGTCAATCGCCCGCTTGCCGAGCAACTATCCGAACGGATTCTGCCCGCTGGCAAGTGGCCTGACCATTTCAGGCTGCGACCCCATGACTGGCTCGACCAGTCCGACTTCGACCGATTGCTCGCCAGTTGCGATCTGAGCCTCGTTCGTGGCGAAGACAGCTGGGTGCGCGCGCAATGGACCGGCCGGCCATTTCTCTGGCAGGCCTATCGGCAGGAACACGGCGTCCATCGGATCAAGCTGCAGGCCTGGCTCGACCGCATGCTGGCCGACGCCTCTCCATCGGTCGACGCCGCGGTCCGCGACATGATGCTGGCCATCAATGAAGTCGATGATTCCTCCAGGCCATCGTGCGGGCTGCGCGCGCCGCTGCGAAACTATATCGCCCACCTCGACGCCATCGAGACCCATCACGGACACTGGCGCGACACGTTGCTGGCGCAGCGACCGCTCGTCGAACGACTCGTGGCATTTGCAAGGGATCATCTACAATTACCGGTTTGACTGCCGCGCAGGCACCCAACCCGAGATAGATGCAGCCAGATGAAAACAGCTCAGGAACTCCGCACCGGTAACGTGATCATGATCGGCAACGATCCGATGGTCGTGCAACGTGCCGAATACAACAAATCGGGCCGCAACTCCGCGGTCGTCAAGATGAAACTGAAGAACCTGTTGTCGGGCTCGTCGACCGAGACGGTCTACAAGGCCGACGAGAAGTTCGACGTGCAGGTTCTCGAACGCAAGGAAGTCACGTTCTCGTATTTTGCCGATCCGATGTACGTGCTGGTCGACAGTGAATACAACCAGTTCGAGGTCGAAGCCGACTCGATGGGCGACGCATTGAACTACATCGACGACGGCATGCCCTGTGAAGTCGTCTTCTACGACGGCAAGGCCATCTCGGTCGAAATGGCGAACTCGGTCGTCCGCGAAGTCGAATACACCGAGCCCGCCGTCAAGGGCGACACCAGCGGCAAGGTGATGAAACCGGCGCGATTGAAGCCCACCGGGTTCGTGGTGCAGGTGCCTGCATTCGTTCAGATCGGCGATCTGGTCGAGATCGACACGCGCACGGCCGAGTACAAGAACCGCGTCAAGGCTTGAACGGTTTCCGGCCGAGCCTTGCACGGCGAAGTTCCGCGTCCGAGTTGCGTGTCGATTCCGCAGGTCGCCGTGGCGCAGCGAACGTTGCACACCACGGGGGCCGCGTCAGGTCCACCGGTCACGCCTGACGCGGATCCTCGAATCACAGGCGTTGTCGATCTTCAGGCAACGCCCATCAATTCCTCGTTCTTCGGGCAGCCCTTCGAGTGCTCGGCACGCTTGATCTGGCGATCGACGGTATCTCGCAACGATTGCAGTGACACGGGTTTGATGAGATAGCTGCTGCAACCAGCCAAAGCCCCGCGCACCAGATCGAACGGCGACGATCGGCTCGTCAGGATGATCACCGGTATATCCTTGAGCACGCGATTCTTCTTGATCTCGCGCGTGAGCTGGTATCCATCCTTGCCCGGCATGACGACATCAACGAATACCAGCCCGTAATCACGTGTGGTCAACAGGGTCATTGCCTCGTCGGCTGAATCCGCGGTGTCCGAATCCATGCCCATCTGGCGTAGCGCCGCCATCAGTTGATGCCGGACGGTCGGACTGTCGTCCACGACCAGCGCACGCGGTCGGTGCGAAGGCCGGTTCGGCCTCCTCGATTCCGGCGCATCGACCCGTTCGGACGATCCACCGATGTCGCCGTCGGACGCCTGCTTTGCCGCAACGGGCAGGCCGAGATCCGATGCCGGTTCGGCTGCCTCCGGGACCGGGTCCGTCCTGCTCACCCGCCTCGACTGCTCCGATCGCGCATCTTCCAGCCCCGGCGTCTCGCATCCCGACCTCTCGAGCATTCCCCGCTTCGGCTCCGGCTTCTTCGGCCCCGACGGCCCGGCGTGCGCTGATCCAGCAACCATCCGATCGGTGACGAGTCGCTCGACAGTCGGGCGCCTGGCATACGCCGGCCTTGCGCCGGCATCTCGAGATCCGGCAGGTGTCAGCAATTCGGGGTGAGCCATGACGAAGCGGTTGAGCGCCCCCAGGACATGGCGCGCGAAGCCGTCGAGCAGGATGTCGTCGCGAGTGCGCGACGGGTCGCCGCGACGACCGAGGCGAACGATCGGGCGTCCCGCCGCCATCAGCCCGAGCGTACTCGCCACTTCAGGTCCACCCGCGACCGTCATGTCGACGATCGCGAGGTCGAAATCCCTGGCACGACGGCTCTCGGCGATCCGGTAGCCATAAGGATTGTGCTGCGCGTGGCGCGACACGACTTCCAGTGCGTGCTGGCATTGGGTGTTGACGCCGAACAGCGCAACCCGGAACTCCGGTCGCTGACCTCGCGAATCAGCTGCGATTGTGTTGGACAAGCCCGACTCCCGGCTCATTATCGTTTTGTTGTCGTGGCTCCAGTCTCGTGGCACCCGGCTCGGGTGTCTGCAGCCGGCTGTGCCGTTGCAGATCGCAGTCGAGAACTGAAATTCACGTTCGTGGCGCACAGTCTATCCGTCTGGCACGAACGTCACAACGTGCAATGCATCAAAAAAACAATGTTTAACCGGGGCTTAGCGAGATGAGTTCGAGCGACTTCTCGGCAAGCGGCCCTATCCGACGGTAACTGGCGATTCGGCAACCGGGACCGTGGTACCGGTGGGCAACAGGTCGATCCGCAAGCCGTTATCGCGAGCGAAGGTCACCATGAAGCGCCATGCCAGAGGCTCCAGCGCATTGAGGCGACTATCGACATGCACGCACCTGAGCCCACCGCGCAACCCGGGCATTACATAGGGCGAATACGTGATGTGTCCGGTTGCCGACCGTAACGGCCGGTACGGCGACATCACGCCGCAGATCCGCTCGGCCCAGTCGCTGGGGCGAAACGTCTTGCCGTCTGCCGTCTGGCCGACGATCACGAAGGAAACGGGTTTTTCCAGATCTATCATCACGAGGGAGATTATAGGTGTCGTGCAACGAGTGAATCGTTGGAATCGGATCACCGACAGCCTATAATCGATGAGCGGTGGTGTCTTTCGGCCCACCGCTTTTTGTTTTGGCTCCGGCCACTCAGGAGACTTGCCCCCATGTCCGCTCAGGATGCCTCACGTTCGGTGTTGATGAACACCTACGCCAAGCCCTCCATCGCGTTCTCGCACGGCGAAGGTGCGTGGCTCTACGACCTGTCGGGTCGACGCTACCTCGATTGCCTCGCAGGCATCGCGGTCAATACGCTGGGGCATGCACATCCGCGACTGGTCAATGCCCTTCGCGAGCAGATCGGCCAGATCATCCACACGTCGAATCTGTTCGAAGTCCCGCTCCAGGCAGAGCTGGCGCGCCGGCTGGTCGATCGCAGTGGCATGACCAACGCGTTCTTCTGCAACTCGGGCCTCGAAGCCAACGAAGCGGCCATCAAGATCGCGCGCCTCTATGGACACAATCGCGGCGTCGCCCTGCCCGAGATCATCGTGTTCGACGGTGCGTTCCATGGCCGCTCACTCGCCACGCTGTCGGCCACGGGTAACGCCAAGGTACAAAAGGGTTTCGAGCCCCTCGTGCCGGGCTTCGTCCGCATCCCGCTGAACGACACTGCAGCGCTGCATCGAGCGCTCGAAGCCCATCCCGATGTCGTCGCGGTGTTCATCGAAGGCATCCAGGGTGAAGGTGGCATCCGCCCTGCGCATGTCGACTACCTGCGCGAGCTGCGCACGGTCTGTGACCAGCGGGATTTGCTGCTGATGATCGACGAAGTGCAGTGCGGCACCGGCCGCACCGGCAAATGGTTCGCCCACCAGTGGGCAGGCATCCAGGCCGACGTGGTCCCTATCGCCAAGGGTCTCGGTTCCGGCGTGCCCATCGGTGCGGTGCTGGCGCACAAGGCCGCGGCCGACGTGTTCCAACCCGGCAATCACGGCACGACCTTCGGCGGCAATCCGCTCGCCATGCGCGCCGGCGTCACTACCATCGACGTGATGGAAGAGGACGGCCTGCTTGACAACGCGGCCCGGCTCGGCGGCTGGCTGATCGAGCAGTTCAAGCGCGAGCTGGGCGGTCGGCCCGGAGTTCGCGAAGTGCGTGGCCAGGGCCTGATGATCGGCATCGAGCTGGAGGCACCCTGCCCGCAGATCGTCGCCCAGGCATTGGCTGCGGGCCTGGTCATCAACGTGACCGCCGGCAGCGTCGTCCGGTTGCTGCCTCCGTTGATCTTTTCCCAGGAAAACGCGCAGATGCTGCTCGAGAAACTCGTCCCCCTCATCCACAAGACGGTCGCCGAGACCGTCGCAGCCTGATCTGTCGTCACAGCCGCCAGCATCGCTCGCTGGTGCCGACGACCGGAAACGCATGACCACCATCAAACACTACCTGCAGTTCAACGACCTCACCCGCGCCGAGTACGAACATCTGTTCGTCCGCACACGCGTGATCAAGGATCGCTTCAAGCGTTACGAGCGATACCATCCGTTGGCCGATCGCAGTCTGGTCATGATCTTCGAGAAGGCGAGCACCCGCACGCGGCTTTCGTTCGAGGCCGGCATGGCACAACTGGGTGGCCAGCCCATCTACATGAACACGCGTGACTCGCAGCTGGGGCGCGGTGAACCGGTCGAAGACGCCGCGCGCGTGGTCTCGCGCATGTGCGACCTCGTGATGATCCGCACTTTCGAGCAAAGCATCGTCGAGCGCTTCGCGCAGCATTCGAACGTGCCGGTCATCAACGGCCTGACCAACGAGTTCCATCCCTGCCAGATCCTCGCCGACATCTATACCTACATCGAGCATCGCGGTCCGATCCAGGGCAAGACGGTGGCCTGGATCGGTGACTCGAACAACATGTGCAGTACCTGGTTGCAGGCCGCTGAAGTCCTCGATTTCAAGGTCCACGTGTCCACGCCACCCGGCTACGAGGTCAGCACGGAAACGGCCAACCTCGCCGGTGCGGTGCACTTCGAACAGTTCACCGACCCTCTCGACGCATGCCGTGGCGCACACCTGGTCACCAGCGACGTCTGGACCAGCATGGGCTTCGAAGCCGAGAACGCCGAACGCCTGACCGCGTTCGCCGACTGGTGCGTCGATGCGGAGATGATGGCAGCCGCCGATCCGCAGGCGATCTACATGCACTGCCTGCCTGCGCACCGCGGCGAAGAAGTCACGGCCGACGTGATCGACGGCCCGCAGTCGGTCGTCTGGGACGAAGCGGAAAATCGTCTCCACGCACAAAAGGCCCTGATGGAATACCTGGTCCTGGGCCTCGTCAGCGACGACTGAACCCCCGGTCCGGGCCTCGGCTCGAACCGGCACGTTCCGCTTCGACCGACGAGAGACAGACTGGACGACCGGGCCTGGACTGGACGACCACGTCTGGACGATCACGCCAGGTCCGTCACACCAGGTGCGGTTGCATCCGTTCGGCCAGGTGCTTTCTTGCCCGATGCAACCGGACCCAGCAATTCGATTCCGAGATACCCAGCGTTGCGCAGACCTGGGCGGTAGCGGTGCCATCGAGCACCTGCATCTGGAAGACCTGCCTGATGGTCGCGGGCAGGTCGTCGATTGCTCCGTGCAGTGCCTCGACCAGCCGCCAGCGTGCCACCTGATCGGACGGATCGTCCGCCATCGCGTGTTGCCGTTCGTGCCACTGCTGCCCGGCCGCCTCCAACCGATCATCGCCCACGTCACCATCACCGTCGGACGAGGCCAGCTGGACATAACGCGCCTCGCGCCGGTAGCTGTCGTGGATCTTGTGGTCGAGAATGCCGATCAGCCACGTCTTCACCGCCGCGTGGCCGTTGAACGAGCCGGCCGCTGCGACGGCGGATACCAGCGCATCCTGTACGGCGTCTTCGGCCAGCGCGACATCGCGGATCTTGCGTCGCGCGAACCGCAACATGGCGGCGCGATGCTGGCCGAACTCCGCCGGGTCGAGCTTGCGGTCCGGCATCGCGGGTCTCGGACTCGTTGCCATCGTGTCGAGCAGGTTTGTCGCCATGGTGCTTCCTGAGTTGAATCGGGAAGCCGCAGTCTGGACGGGCCAGTTATCGCCCCGGTCGCGCGAAGATCACGGTTTGATCACGAAACATCTCGCTTTGGAATCACCGCGTCTTTCGGACCCGGGAACGTCGCCGCCGGCGCTATCCTTGCACCATGGAAAAATCCGTACTCGTCATCGAAGACCAGCCCGATATCGCCGACCTGATCGCGCTGCACGTACGCGACCTGGGCCACCGCGTCGAATGCGTCGCCGACGGCCAGATCGGTCTCGTCGCCGCCGCCAGC
>JBGSTN010001108.1:0-3872 GCA_041736455.1 Burkholderiaceae bacterium
CGTCAGACCGGCGCCACCGCTCGCACCAGGCGTTCGAGTCTCGCCGGCGAGGTATTCGCACGCTGGCAATCGGATCCGCGCTATCTCACGCGACGTGGCGAGCCGCGCGTGTTGCCGCGCCAGGAAGACGACAGTGGCAAAGCAAGCTTCGAAACGTTGGTGGCCAGCATCAGCCGCGACGTGCACCCGCGGCCGGTGCTGGACGAACTGATCCGACTTGGCATGGTCAGTCTGCAGGCAGGCTCGGCAACGCGCTCAGACAAGTCGGGCGGCCGGGTCCGTCTGATCCAGACCGCGTTCGTGCCCGCCGTCGACCAGGCCGAGATGCTCGCCTTCGGACGCGACAATCTGGCCGACCATGGACGCGCGGTGGCGGCCAACCTCGCCGGCGGCGGCAGACAATTCCTCGATCAGGCGCTTTATTCGGACGGCCTGTCGGCCGCGTCGGCCACGCGATTCAACCGTGAAACACTGGACGCGTGGAAACTCGTCTTCGACAGGATGATGCCCAGGTTACGAGAACTGTACGAAGCCGATCGTGAATCGGAGCACCCGCGCGATCATCGTGTCAGGCTCGGCATGTACGGTCTTGCCGTCATCGACACCGAAGCCGCCGGGTCGCATGAGTCGAGCGAATCGGGTGATTCGAGCGAGCCGCTGCAAAAGCCTGCAAAGGATCCGGCTCGGCCGACGACGCCGAAGAGAGCAGATTGATAGGGGCGGGAATGGATAGCGGTTCGATGGCAGTGCGTCTGCTACTGGTCGGTTTTCTGGTCTGCGCCATCGGTGCCTGTTCGGATCCGGGCAGCGGGGGAACCGGCGTGCCGGGTACCGGGAACTCGCCGCCGCCCGAGACCGGCGGAGACATGGGCGCACCAGTCGCAGGCGTGCTGTGCAGCGCACCGGCGGGTGCAACCAGCGAAGTCTTCACCGGCGAGATCCGATCACTTGCCAATGACTGCCTGGTCGTCGGTGAGCGCTCGATCCGGATCGATTCTGCCCCGATCGCGCGTCGTTCCGGTGCGAGCGCCAGCCGAGACGACCTCATCGCGGGCACGCGTGTCAGTGTCGAACCCTTGCCCGAAGACCCGTCGCGCGCGCGCCGGATCACGATCGAAGACCTGCCCGAATGACGGGCCATCATTTTTCGAGTACGCCGCCGGGTGTGCGCCGCAACCCCTGCCGTCGACGCATGGACAACGCAGCATCTTCGTCGCCCCGCACAGTGGTCGCGGTACGAACCTGGCTCAACCGCGCCGGGCTGCTTCGATTTCAGCGATGTCGATCTTGCCCATTTGCATCATCGCGTCGAAGGCGCGCTTTGCTGCGGCGGGATCAGGATCGGTGATGGCATCGGTCAAGGCACGTGGCGTGATCTGCCATGACACGCCCCACTTGTCCTTGCACCAGCCGCAGGCACTTTCCTGGCCGCCGTTGTCGACGATCGCCTTCCACAAGCGATCGGTTTCGGCCTGATCGTCGGTCGCGACCTGGAACGAGAATGCCTCATCGTGCTTGAATGCCGGCCCGCCGTTCAGTCCCAGGCAAGGGATGCCCATTACCGTGAAGTCCACTGTCAGGATGTCGCCCTGCTTGCCCGACGGATTGTCTCCCGGTGCTCGACAGACAGGACCCACGGTACTGTCCGGAAACGTCTCGGCATAGAACGTTGCGGCATCAAGCGCTGTGCCGATGTACCAGAGGCAGATCCGGTTCTTGCTGGTCATCTCTCTTCTCCTCGAATGGAACGGATGGACGGATTCGAGTCGCACGGTGACAGGCGACTTCGACGCGTTGGGTTCCCCGGGTCGCGGATCATTCAAGCATGGAAAACCGGACGACATCGTTGCCGCAAACCCCTGCTTTCGCATGCGCCTATTGCGTCGTGATGCATGGCCTCGCGGCGCGGTTCTCCATACCGACGGTATTGTTTCTTGCCAGTGCCGGGCAGCGATCATTTCGCGGTCGAAATCGTGGCTGCACCCTTGCAGACCGACTCGATAAATGCCGATCGACGAATGCCGTCGACCCTGTCCGAATTCATGCCTGATCAGGAGGCCTCGGCTGCTGACCGGCGATCAGTGTGTCCTTCTGCGTTAGGATAGTTTCCTGCCGATGTATTGCGAACAGGCCGCCGGCAACTCGCGATGCTGAACCGATGCGCGTCGAACCGGCACCGGCCACATGCGGCGCGCGTTTCGAATGACGATGGTCGTTCAACAGCGCTGGCGTTCCGATTTTCGACCATTGCATGGACCGCGCGGACATGAGCACGATCAAGGGCAGCTTCATCGATATTCTGCAGGCAACCGACGACTTGTTGATTCGCGCCTGGATCGAGGAAATGAAGGCCGGATCGGTGGGTCAAGGGCTCGTCATCACCGATATCGACTGGCCGGCCCGAGGTCGCGAACTGCTCGATCTGCTGAGGAACCTGGTCACGAGCGGCGGCATGAATCTCGACGCCGATGCCGCCGCGCCGATGCGCGGTTTTCTCGAAAGACTGAGCCGTGATGCGGCCGTGAAGGGAATGTCATCAGCCGGCACGGCGACCTTCATTTTCTCGCTGAAGAAACCGCTGTTCGAGCGACTGCGCGCGAACTTCCGGAACGAGCCGGTCGAAATGGCTGCTCAGACATGGGCTGCCAATGAACTGGTCGACCAGCTCGGCCTGTTCACCGTCACCGCCTACCAGCGAAGCCGGGAAGACATCATCCGCCGCCAGCAGGATGAGATGCTCGAATTGTCGACACCCGTGGTCAAGCTCTGGGATGGCGTGCTTGCGTTGCCGATGATCGGCACGCTCGACAGCACGCGAACCCAGCTCGTGATGGAAGCGCTGCTTCAGCGGATCGTCGAGACCGGATCGGAGATCGCGATCATCGACATCACCGGAGTACCGACGGTCGATACGCTGGTGGCGCAGCACCTGATCAAGACCGTCACCGCAATCCGGCTGATGGGTGCCGATTGCATCATCAGTGGCATTCGGCCGCAGATCGCGCAGACGATCGTCCATCTGGGCATCGACCTGCAAGGCATCGTCACCAAGGCAACGCTCGCCGATGCGTTGTCTCTCGCCTTGAAGCGGTCGGGCTACGTCGTATCGAAGACGAAGACCTGAACCGTGGAGCACATTCCGATCCTGCGCATCGGCGAATTCCTGCTCGTCACGATTCAGGTCGACATGCACGACCAGCTCGCGCTGCAATTGCAGGACGACCTGACTGTCGCGATCGAGAAGACAGGCGCTCACGGTGTGTTGATCGATATCTCGGCACTCGACATGGTCGATTCGTTCATCGGCCGGATGATCGCGACGATCTCCAGCGCCGCGCGAATCCTTTCCGCGTCGACGGTCGTCGTCGGCATGCAGCCGGCCGTCGCGATCACGCTGGTCGACCTCGGACTGACCCTGCCGGGCGTGCTGACCGCGCTCAACGCCGAACGCGGCATGGCACTGCTGCGTTCGACAATCGATCGCGAGGATGGCACCGATGCCGGTGGTCCAGTCGAACCGGCTTGAGCTAACCAACGAGCTCGACGTCGTCCGTGCGCGACAGGAAGTGCGGCGGGTCGCCCAGGCGCTCAAATTCAGTCTGGTCGACCAGACCAAGCTGGTCACCGCAGCCAGCGAACTGGCACGCAATGCCGTGACGCATGGCGGCGGCGGCTGGGTTCTTGTCGAGATTCTCGAGGAAGGCGCGCGGCGCGGAATCCGACTGCATTTCATCGATGAGGGGCCCGGCATCGCCGATACGGGCCTTGCCATGACCGACGGCTGGACGTCGGGCGGCGGTCTCGGGCTCGGGCTCACGGGTGCCAGGCGCCTGTCGTCTGAATTCGAGCTGGATTCGACCCCGGGACGCGGA
>JBGSTN010001121.1:0-5182 GCA_041736455.1 Burkholderiaceae bacterium
TCGACGCCAGCCGTCTCGACGAGGTGAGCAGCGCGCTGCGGCCCGATACACGCCTCGTGTTCGTCGAGGCGATCGCCAATCCCGGTACCCAGATTCCCGCGCTCGATTCGATCGGCGCGTTGCTGCGCCCCCGGCAGATCCTCTACGTGGTCGACAACACGGTGCTGTCGCCGGTGCTGTTCCGGCCGGCTTCAGTCGGCGCCGACCTCGTCATTCATTCACTCAGCAAATCGATCGCCGGTCACGGCCAGGCCATGGGTGGCGTGGTCGTCGATACGGGGTCGTTCGACTGGACTCGCTACCCGAATATCGACGACGCCTATCGATCGGTCGCACCCGCCATGCAGGGCCTCACACAGATCCGCAAGAAAGGCCTGCGCGACATGGGCGCACGCCTCACTTCGCATGAAGCGCATGCGATCAGCGTCGGCATGGACACGCTGGCCCTGCGCATGAACCATGTGAGCGCCAGCGCACTGGCCGTTGCACGGTTCCTGTCCGAACACCCCGCCGTGGCCCGTGTTGCCTATCCGATGCTTGCGAGCCACCCCCAGCACGAAACCGCACGCCGGCTGTTCTCGGGTGGCTCGTGGCTGCTGAACTTCGAACTGCGCGAAGCCGGCCGATGCCTCGAGATCATCGACCGCCTCACACTCTTCCTGAAAGCGACGGGCCTGGGCGATTCCCGCAGCCTCGTCATTCCGATGGCCTACACGATCTTCTGGGAAGCCGGTCCGGTCAAGCGCGCCGAGTACGGCATTTCCGATGGACTGATCCGCCTGTCGATCGGGCTGGAAGATCCCGCCGACCTGATTGCCGATCTGGACGCCGCCTTGAGTTGATCGTCGAGTCAGGCGGCGCAACGAGTCATGCCTTGCTCGCCAGCAGACTCATCAGATGCCTGTCGATCTGCGCCATCGCCTCCGGGTCGGCGCCGAACAACGCCATGTGCCCGTCGTGCGTCTGGATCGGATGAAACTCCGCATCCGGAATCAGCCGCCATTCCGCTTCGCAGTCCGCCACCGGAAAGAACATGTCGGAAGACATCGGCATCACGAACACGCGTGCCTTGATCCGTGACAGCGCCTCGCGCAGGTCACCGCCCGTGTGCCGGCTGACATCGCCGTGCTGCCATTTCCACGCCATGCAAAGCAGCGCATTCGGGTCCATCGGCGCGAAGTACGCACCCATGAAATTGATCAGGAAGTCGTCCAATGACGAGAATCCGAACGCCTTGTGGCGCTCGCGCTGGTAGAACTCGGTACTCCAGCCCATCACGGCCCACAACTTCGCATGCCGCTGCAGGCCCTCGCGGACGTCGTCGGGCGACTTGTAGAAGCCCTTGTTGAAACCCGGATCCGACGTGATCGCTTCGATCAGCGTTTCGGTGAACAGGTAGTCGTGCACCGTGTTCCTGGCCGTTCCCGCGATCGGCGCGGCCCGCTTGACGAAATCGGGGTATCGCACCGCCCATTCGTACGTCTGCTGCGCGCCCATCGAGCCACCGACGACCAGCGCGAGACTCGTCAGCCCGAACTTGTCGGTAACGAGCTGGTATTGGGCGCGGACGTCGTCTCCGATGCGTACGCGCGGAAAGTTGCCCATGCCGCCGGGCGCCGGCGTATTGTGCGGCGAACTCGACAGGCCGTTGCCGATCTGGTTGACCAGGATGATGAAGTACTTGTCCGGATCGAGCGCCCGGCCGGGGCCGGTGTAGACGTCGACCATGATCTTCGTGGTGCCGGAGAACCATGTCGGCACCAGGATCGCATTGCTCTTGTCGGCGTTCAGCTTGCCGAGCGTCGCGTAGGCGAGCTGGCACTCGCGCAACGTGCCGCCCTCCTCGAGCGTGAAGTTGCCGAGGTCGTACATCTCGTAGGGACCATGGATCTCCTGCGAGTAGAACGCATTGTCGATCATTGCATCTGCTCCGTCTCTCGTTGTGTTGGTCTTCCGGCGGACTCGACCGGATCGGGTCCGGTCGAGTCCAGCGAGATCATCTGCATGCTGTCTGCATCACATCACGTCGCGTCATTTCACTCTGCGCCGCGCCGCGTCACGTCACGTCACCCGGCATCGCGTCGTGTCACGTCAATGCGAATCCGGTATACCCCTCCGAGGCGATCTGCGCGCAGCGCTTGCGATAACCACCCACGCCTTCCGGATCCAGGTAAGGCAGGAACGCGCGTGGTTTCCCGGGAATGTTCGCACTCATGTACCAGGAATTCGCCTTCACCATCAGCGTCGAGCTGACCACTGCATTGACATGCTGCACCCATTCGCCCTGTGCTTCGGGTGTCGCCTCGATCAGCTTCCTGCCGCTGCGTCGCAGGTCGTCGATGCAACCCGTTACCCAGTCCACATGCTGCTCGATCGACACCGGCATGTTCGAAAGCACCGACGGGCTCTGCGGCCCGGTGATCATGAACAGGTTCGGGAACCCCGCCACCGCGATACCCAGATAGCTCTGCGGCCCTTCGGCCCATTCGCGATCCAGCGTACGCCCGCCGCGCCCCTTGAGATTCAGCGCCTTGAACGGACCGGTCAAGGCGTCGAAGCCGGTCGCGAACACGATGATGTCGGCCGGATAGTCCTTGCCGCCCGCGCGGATGCCGTCGGCCGTGATCGACTCGATCGCGCCGTCGGTGGCCGCGTCGACCAGCTCCACGTTGTCCTTGTTGAAGGTCTCGTAGTAGTTGGTATCGAGCGGCTGTCGTTTCGTGCCGTAGGGGTATCCCTTGGGCACCAGCCTCTCGGCGACCGTCGGATCCTTCACCGTGCTGCGGATCTTGCGACGGATGTAGTCCGCGCACAACTCGTTGGCCTCGTCGCTGAACAGCATGTCCTGGTAGTTCCCCAGCCAGAATGCGAACCCGCCGCCGTCCCACATCCGGTCGAATTCTCGCTCGCGCTCCTCGGCCGACACCTCCAGCACCGACTTCGGAATGAAATAGTGTTCCTGGCCGAAGAAGGATTCCTGGATCCGCTTGACGATGCCTTCGTAGTCGGCCTTGCGCGTCGCGACGAGTTTCGGATCGACCTTGCCGTTGCGTGCCGGCACGCAATAGTTGGCGGTACGCTGGAATACCGTCAGCTGCTTGGCCTGCTGCGCGATCTCCGGAATCGCCTGCACCGCGGTCGCTCCGGTGCCGACCATGGCCACGCGCTTGGCCGTGAAGTCGACACCTTCTTTCGGAAAGCGGCTCGTGTGGTACCACTGGCCCTTGAATCGATCAAGGCCCTTGAACCCGGGGATGTTCATGTCCGACAGCGTGCCCACTGCAGCGATGAGGAACTGCGTCGTGACCGTCTCCTCGACCTCACCGTGCTTGACGCGCACCGTCCAGAGTTCGCGCTTCTCGTCGAAATTCGCACCGATCACGCGCGACTCGAACTGGATGTTGCGCTTCAGATCGTGACGTTTTGCGACGTGTTCGAGATAGCGCAGGATCTCCGGCTGTTCCGGGTAGCGTTCCGACCATTGCCATTCCTGCAGCAGCTGGCGGTCGAACGTGAAGCAGTAGATGTAGGCATCGGAATCGCAGCGAGCGCCCGGATATCGGTTCCAGTACCAGGTCCCGCCCACGGTATCGCCGGCTTCGTACACGCGCACGTTCATGCCGAGCTTGTCGCGCAGCGATTTCAGCATGTACATGCCGGAAAAGCCGGCGCCGATCACCACGGCATCGAGATGTTCCGTCGATTCGGTCATTGTCTCCTCCAGGTTTTATATGGCCGGGCTGGTGTGCGAGGTGCACCCATCCGGCTGGCAACGTTCCTGCTGGCTCGATCAGTCCCACGAAATCGGTCCGACGAATCGGTCGCGCAGGCCGACCCGACGAACCGGCCCGGATTCGCGCGGTCGCCGCCACTTGCCCGCCCGACGAATCGTGGCAGACTTGAGGCATCGAGCGATCACCGAACGCTCATCATCACCCACATCCATGACGACAGAGACAAAGACCCCAACGCAACACCGCGTTCACGACGCGACCACCACGCTGGACGCGATCGTCATCGGCGCCGGATTCTCGGGCCTTTACCAGTTGCACTGCCTGCGCGACCGCCTCGGCCTGAACGTCGCGGTGCTCGAAGCCGGCGACGGCATCGGCGGCACCTGGTACTGGAACCGATATCCGGGCGCGCGCTGCGATTCCGAAAGCCATTCCTACTGCTATTCGTTTTCCGAGGAAATCTATCGGGAGTGGGAGTGGTCGGAGCGCTACCCGGGCCCGGCCGAGATCATGCGTTACCTGAATCACGTCGCCGACCGTCTCGACCTCAAGCGCGACATCCGGTGCAACACGAAGGTCACCAGCGCCCGCTACGACGAAGACACCCGCCTCTGGCATATCGGCACGGCAGCCGGCGAGAGTTTGCAGTGCCACTTCCTGATCGCGGCGGTCGGTTGCCTGTCGTCGGCCAACATCCCGAAGATTCCAGGCCTCGACACGTTCAAGGGTGCCTGGTATCACACCGGCCAGTGGCCGCACGAAGGGGTCGACTTCTCCGGCAAGCGCGTGGGCCAGATCGGTACCGGCTCGACCGGCATCCAGTCAGCGCCGGTCATCGCCGAAACCGCCGCGTACCTCACGGTGTTCCAGCGTACCGCCAACTACAGCGTGCCGGCACGCAACGCCCCGCTCACGCCTGAATTCCGCGAATCCGTCCGTCATCGCCTGCCCGAACTACGCGAGATCATGCGCAGCAATACCAACGGCCATCCGTTCCGCGTGGCCGATCGCAAGGCGATCGACACGCCGCCGGACGAACGCCTCGCTCTCTTCGAAGCGGCCTGGGCCAGGGGCGGGCTGCAGTTTCGCGCCACGTTCGGCGACCTGCTGGTCGACAAGGCCGCCAACGACACTGCCGCCGAATTCCTGCGCAACAAGATCCGCTCGATCGTGACCGATCCCGCCACCGCCGAGAAGCTCGCGAACATCGATCATCCCTATGCCGCCAAGCGTCCGCCGATCGACTCGCACTATTTCGAGACCTTCAATCGCGGCAACGTCGACCTGGTCGATCTGCGTGCCACACCGATCGAGGCGATCACGCCCGAAGGCATTCGCACCACCGAGTCCGAGTACCCGCTCGACATCATCGTGTTCGCCACCGGCTTCGACGCGATGACCGGCGCGCTGCTGCGCCTGGACATCCGCGGGCGCCATGGCCAGCGCCT
>JBGSTN010001128.1:0-2303 GCA_041736455.1 Burkholderiaceae bacterium
GATCGCGCGCCATCGCCGATCGATTGCGCCGTGGTGGTTGCCTACAACCCGGATCGCGCTTGACCCGGCATATACTCGCCAGCGCGTTGCGCGGCTTCGGCTTCGGCATCGAAGCGTGGCATTCCGAAACCAATCCTCTGATGCTTTCATGTCCCTGATCGTTCACAAGTACGGCGGCACGTCGATGGGCTCGGTCGAGCGCATTCGGCAGGTCGCGATCCGTGTCGCCAAATGGCGTGCCGCAGGGCACAGAGTGGTCGTCGTGCCGTCCGCCATGTCCGGCGAAACCAATCGGCTTCTCGCGCTCGCCGCCGAGCTCAACGACGACAACTCGGCCGAGGTCGGGCGTGAACTCGATCTGATCGCGGCGACCGGGGAACAGGTGTCGTCGGGCCTGCTGTCGCTCGCGCTCCTGAAAGTGGGCGTTCCGGCATTGGCGCTTGCCGGTTGGCAAGTGCCCGTCAAGACCGACAACGCGCACAAGAAGGCGCGCATCATCGATATCGATGGCAAGAGAATTCTCGACGGTCTCCAGACGGGCGCAGTCGTCATCGTTACCGGCTTCCAGGGGGTGAGTCCCGAAGGCGATATCACGACGCTGGGTCGCGGCGGCTCCGATACCTCGGCAGTCGCGATTGCCGCCGCGCTGCATGCGGACGAATGCCTGATCTTCACCGACGTCGATGGTGTCTACACCACCGATCCTCGAGTGGTCCCCGAGGCACGTCGATTGCCGCGCATCACCTTCGAGGAGATGCTCGAGATGGCGAGCCTTGGCTCCAAGGTGTTGCAGATCCGTTCGGTCGAATTCGCCGGCAAATACAAGGTCAAGACCCGGGTCCTTTCGAGCATGACACCGGCCGATCTGCCGATCGAAGAAGAGGCCGCCTCGGGCACCCTCATTACTTTTGAAGAAGACGAAGCAATGGAAAAGGCTGTCATATCCGGTATTGCATTCAATCGTGACGAAGCCAAGATCACCCTCACTCGGGTTCCGGATACGCCCGGTGTCGCCTATCGCATTCTTGGTCCCGTTGCCGAGGCGAACATCGAAGTCGACATGATCATCCAGAACCAGTCGCTCGACGGCACGACCGACTTTTCGTTCACCGTGCACCGATCCGAATACGACAAGGCGATGCGCGTGTTGAAAGAGCAGGTGGCCGATTCGGTAGGCGCGGGTGCGGTCATCGGCGACAACAAGATCTGCAAGGTTTCGGCGGTCGGTATCGGCATGCGTTCGCATGCCGGCGTCGCGAGCCGGATGTTCAGGGTGCTCTCGGAAGAGCGCATCAACATCCAGATGATCACCACCTCCGAGATCAAGATCTCGGTAGTCATCGAGGACAAATACCTCGAACTCGCGGTGCGCGCCTTGCACAACGCATTCGAACTCGACCAGGACGCGACGGCGGCATGACGTTCAGGCCCGGACAGGCTACAATCGTCGGCTTGACCAGCACCAGGTAGTCGCTCGCGACCGCCTGGTCGCCCGGAGACGTGGCCGAGTGGTCGAAGGCACTCCCCTGCTAAGGGAGCATGCGGCCAAAAACTGCATCGAGGGTTCGAATCCCTCCGTCTCCGCCAGTACCCGTCATCACACCCCCTCGCAGTTCCCCGCAACGCTCTGGCTCACAAGGCCGAGAGCGCTTGCCTGTTCGTGCGGCACGATCGCAATTCGACGCAGGAATCGACTCGTCGGTCTCGATCGTCCGGCGCGCACGTGAACAGGGGCGGGCTCTCGGAACGTATCCGGCATGAGCCCGAGCCGCTCGGGCGCGAGCATGCGCAGGCCGACGCTGCAAATGTCGCACTGGCGGGCACGCATCAGCCAGGCAATGTTGCTCAAGCTCGCGGCCGACCTTGACGCAGACCTACGAAACCGCGGTGGCACGGCGCTAAAAGTCATTGCGGGCATCATGGGTAATGCGATAATGCAGTGCAGCAAATGGATACCTGGTGCAGCGCACCAGGTTAGTGCTCGGGTAATCGGGTCGACTTTTACGGAGCCATCGGTGGGGCAGTTTGCGGTCGTCGGCGTTGCTGGGGTATTCATGGCCGGGCTCGGCGCCCTGCTGGCTGGCACACTGGCGTTCGCCAACCGATTCCTTTTCGTTTTCGAGGACCCGCGCATCAGCGAGGTCGACGCGCTGCTGCCCAGGAGCAATTGCGGCGCCTGTGGCCTGGCAGGCTGCCGGAACTTTGCGGAGAAGGTGGTGGCAGGCGACGTTGCCCCGGCCCAATGCACGGTCTGCAGTCCGGCGCAGACCGCTGCCATTGCCGGCATGCTGGGTGTCGCTGCC
>JBGSTN010000322.1:0-9145 GCA_041736455.1 Burkholderiaceae bacterium
CGTGCTCGGGCTGACCGCGGACAACCGGCTGGTGGCGTTCGACCCGAAAGCGCCCAATACACTGACGGCCTCGATCCCGATCACCGGCTTGACGGCTGGCGAGAACGTGATCGGCGTCGACGTGCGGCCGAACGATCGCGCGTTATACGCGATCACGAGCGCAGCCAGGATCTTCACCGTCGATCCGGCCTCCGGTGCGGCGACGCTGAAGAGCACGCTCGCTGCCGACGCCGCGGACGCGACGGCGCCCTATGCCGCGCTGTCAGGCACGGTGTTCAGCGTCGACTTCAATCCGGTGGCAGATCGCCTGCGCGTGATCAGTGACACGGGCCAGAACCTGCGCATCAACGTCGACACCGGCTTCACCACGACCGATGGCGACATCAATCGCACTGGCACCATGCCGAGCGTACTGGCCGGCGCTTACTCGAACAGCTTCGCCGGCACCACCGCGACCGTGCTGTACGACCTCGAATCGAACAGCGACGTACTGGCGCGCCAGGATCCGCCTAACAACGGCACGCTGGTGGACATCGGCGCAATCGGACTGGACCTGAATGGCCGAGCCGGTTTCGACATCGCCGGAGGCGCCAACGGGTTGGCATTGGCGGCGCTCCGAACCACAGTGGGCGGGCCGTATTCACTCCACTCGGTGTCGCTGACCACGGGTGCGGCAAGCCTGTACCGGAACACCGGTGAACCTGCGCTGTCGCGCATCGGCGGCGACAGCGGTCCAGACTTGATCGATATCGCTATCCGGTTCTGAATCGACAGTGCCGCTAGCCCGCCGCTGCTCGCCGAAGACGGAGAGCAGCGGTGCCGTCTCGGCCATCGCGGCGGTCTTCGACGGCTTCGGTGTCAGCGAACGTGACCGACAGCCTTACGCCGCTGCTGCAGCCGCGGTCTCATCGTCGTTCGCGGCCTGAACGATGCGGTCTTTGATCTCGACCTCTGCGGCGGCCAATGCATTCGCACGCGCCTCGGCACCCATCGCAAGCCCCTCTGCCCGCACGAAGCGCACATCGGTGACACCGAGGAATCCGAACATGGTCTTCAGGTAACTTTCCTGGTGGTCCATGACCTCGCCTGGCAGGCCGGCATACATCCCGCCGCGCGTTGAAACCACGATTACAGTCTTGCCTGTGGCCAAGCCCTGGGGCCCTGCAGCGGTGTATCGAAAGGTGCGCCCGCTTTGTGCGATTCGATCGATCCAGGCCTTCAGCTGACTGGGGATCGCAAAGTTGTACATCGGGGCGCCGATCACCACCACATCGGCGGCCAGGAACTGGCTCACCAGACGCTCGGAAACGGCGTTCTCGCGCTTCTGCGCAGGCGTTGCTCCACCCGCCTCGACGTCGAGGCGAAAGCCCAATGAGTCCTTGTCCAGATGCGAAGGCGCATTCACCGCCAGGTCCAGGTATTCCACGGTCGTCGTTGAATGGCTTGCCGTCCACTCCGCGACGACCCTGCGGGAAAGTTCGCGGGAGGCGGAGGCATTGCCCAGCGGGCTCGAATCGATGTGCAGCAGCTTCATGGTGTTCTCCTGTTGGGGTCCTGAGAGGACGGGTCACAGGAGAGAGTCTGCCCAGTATCCAATCGATTGATAAGCGGGCAAAATCGCGTTGCACTGTCCTATAGGTGGAACGATGCAGGATCTCAATGACTTGCTTTATTTCGCCGAAGTCGCCGACAGCGGTGGCTTCGCTTCTGCCGGACGTCGTCTCGGCGTCCCGAAATCGAAGCTGTCCCGACGCATTGCAGCGTTGGAGGCACGGCTGGGTGTACGGCTTCTTCAGCGAACCACGCGCAAACTGTCCCTGACCGAGGCCGGGGAGATCTATCACCGCCACTGCGTCGCGATGCGCGAGCAGGCGGAAGCCGCGGACGAAGCCGTTGCAAGGGTCCGGCGTGAACCACGGGGCACCGTGCGCGTGACCTGCCCCGTCACACTGGCCCAGACCACGATCGGTCCCATCCTGCCACGCTTCGTCGCGGCACACCCACTGGTGCGCGTGGAGATGCAGGTGACCAATCGCGTGATCGACCTGGTTCAGGAAGGCGTCGACGTCGCACTGCGCGTACGCGCGAATCTCGACGACAGCGGCAGTCTGATCATCAAGAACCTGGGCGCGACGCTCGGGGTGCTGGTGGCGAGCCCACAGTTGCTTAAGCGCTTCGGCCATCCGACGGTGCCCGACGATTTGCGCAAGCTCCCAACGCTGGCGATGTCGTCCGCGGATGGACGTGCCACCTGGCAACTGCTGGGTCCTCATGGTGAACATTTCGAGTTGCAACACCAGCCCGTCTACACGGCCGACGACCTGCTGGTGTTGAAGTTCGCCGCGCTGCACGCGGCCGGCATGGCGATGCTGCCGGATTACCTGTGCCGACATGAGCTCAGCCAGGGACTGCTCGCGCCCGTGCTTCGCGGATGGTCGCCGCCCGCTGCGAATGTCCTGGCGGTGTTTCCGTCGCGGCGCGGCATGGTGCCGGCCGTGCGACGCTTTCTCGATTTTCTTGGCGAAAGCGTCGTGGGCGAGCGCATCGTGCCGGCGGCGCAATGAACAGGTCTATGCCCGAAACGGCATCGATGTATCACGGCTACACACAGGTAGGATCAATACCCGCGTACCCCGCGCTCAGAGTCGACTCGGTTGACTTCGTCGGTGTAGATCCGGCGTTCGACCGGCTGTGCGTCGGAAACGGGTCGACATGCCAGGACGATATTGCTCACCGTCGGGGACGCCGGTTTCAGGATGTCCACGAGGCATCTGCCGAGCGCCGACTCGATCGTATCGAGAGTGTGCCTGGCATACGGCGAGCGCAGCTTCGCGTCGGCAATGATGTTGACCATCACGATCCCGTCACGGGTGAGCGCGGGCGGAATCAGACGCCAGAATTCACGAGTGACGAGATGGGCGGGCACGGAAGCGTGAGCGCTGTAGACATCGACCACGATGGCATCGAACTTCTCCCGTTGATCCAGCAGGAACCGGCGCGCATCCTGCGCGACGAATGATCCACTGATTGCTTTCTCGAGAAAATGCGTTTCCGCCACCTCCCGGATCGCGGGATCGATGTCGACGTAGACGTATTCATTGCCGGTGTCGCCCATCGACAAGGTGAACCCTCCCGCACCCAGCACGAGGATTCGTTTTCCCTTCAAGCCGAATTCCTCCAGCAAATATGATCTGATCCTGACGATGTAGGCGGCGACGCTCGGCGGATCGCCATCATCGATCTTCGACGCCAACTGGCGATTGACCAGCAGCCACCGTGACCGTGTCGTCGTGTCCGTCGATTCATTTCCGCGCTCTGCGACGACGGCATAGTCCGCATAGGCGGTCTCCAGCATGGCCGGCCCAGGCATCCACTGCGGTGCGGTGACCATTGACGCCACCAGCATGACGACGGCCAGGCGTGCCCGAATCGGCTCGGGCCCGGCGACGAGCAGTGGTAACAGCGCGATGAGCAGACTCGACGCGCATATCCACGCCGCGCCTCCAACCCCCATGATCGGCATGACGAGGACGGGCAGGCCCGACGCGCCGATGACGGACCCGCCCGTCGAGGCTGCGAGCACCTGGCCACTTGCCGCCCCGGGTCGTTCGGCATCGATCAGGTTGGTGATCAGCGGCACCGTCTGGGCGAGCAGGTAGGCCGATGGGCAGACGACGACCGACATGAAGACGAGGTAACCCAGTTCTACCGTCGGCGTGCTCGAGAAGATGGCACCGACCGAGCCACTGGCGAGCCCGACGCCGGCAATTGCCGCGGCGATCAGAAAATTGCGCTGCAGTCGCGCAAGGTGACCTGCGGGAACACGTCCGCCCGACCAGTAGCCGGCGGCAAGCGCAACCAAGAACAGGCCGATGGTGGGCGCCGTGATGGTGATCGAACTGCCCAGGTGAGGAACCAGACGTCGTAGTGCCGTGATCTCGATGCCCAGCGATGCAAAACCTTCGACGAATGCGACTGCCAGCAGCAACGTCCGCGAAGGCCAACGTGACGTCGGTGCCAACAGCGGAGTCGATCGGTCTGCCTCATCCTGCGCCGACCGATCCGGTCCCTTCGTCGCCTGCCCCATGTTCCCGTCTCGATCGCATCTGGAAACCGAAACGATACGCTGTTGAGACGAACCGGGTGCTCATTGCGTAAAAGGCCCCACGAATGCCCCATTGGAACCGATCGCTCGGCGCGGACCGATACGGTTACTCGGTGTGACGTGTGATTCGTTCGGCAAGAGCACCTTCCAGTCGGATCGCGGAGATCGTCGCCTCCGGCGGGCATTTTCTGCCCACCAGATCCAGACCGACTGGATGATTGCTGCCGTGAATACGGAGATAGAGCGCCTGCACTTTGTAGGCCTCCCTCTCATTGTCGAGAATCGTCTGGCAACTCGTGTTGATCTTCGCGCCGAATTCTCGATGCTGCAGCGAATGAACCAGTTCATGCACGAGATACGAACGGTCGATCAGGCTGCGCGGATCGAGCGCGTGGTGATAGATGATTTCGCGGCGACCGATGTTATATGCAGCTGCCACCCTCGTGCATGTCGATGGTCGTTCCGGACAGACGTGCCGCTGGATCTCTCCGGGTGCAAGTCGAATGGCGATCGGCACCGCATGGTCATCGATCAACTCGCGTCCCGAGAGGTGCGCCGCCCAGCCGACGAGTTGCCGCATGGAACGTTCGTCGAAGTCGGGCCGCTCGGATCGGATCGAGCGGTCCCGCGTGTCTTCAGACTGCCGTGTTTCTGATATGCCCGGCGTCCAGGGCACCGACAGCGCGACGACGGCCATCAGGGCGATGGTCGGCCGTGCCACGAACGCCCGACGGTGACGTCTGAGGAGCGCCGAACTGTCGAACCAACCCGGGGTTCGATCGCGACACGGATTCGTGTCCGGTGGGTCGCCGTGACGTTCGTCGCCTCGGTTACGCAACGGGTCGGGTCTGCACAGATTCGGATCGCGCATCGAAGGAGCACCACATGGCGAAGCGACGAGTCGCTGCAACGCGCCGGATATCGGCGACGGGACCGCAACGAGATGAATGGCCGGCTTCGCGTTCGCCTCGAGTTGGCGATCTCCAGGCCGGCAATGAAAGGCTTGCAAGAAGCGGGCCTGAACCGGTTGGCCGTCCCGTTCGAAGCGGGCATCACTGCAGCGATCGGACCGCGAACGCCACTTTGCTACGCTATGCACTGCGCAACAAGGACGCACCATGGCCCGCCTGTTCTCCAATCGCGATCGACCGTACGACTTCGGCGTTCTTCCTACGGAGTTGCTGCTGCGCGTCGCGACCGAGCCGGTCGCCGGCGCTCGCCAGCCGACGAATGCTGACGAAGCGCATGCCGACGCGATCCATGCCTCGCTGCCCGAGTACCGTGCGCTATTCGACACGCACCTCGATGGTGATATCGCCGCCGCGCGCGCCCCCGTTCCCGATGATCTCGTCGCCAGGGCGCGCAACTTGAAGGCTTCCGCCTACTTCCTGGATGCCACGCTGGCAGGCGCCTGCGACCTCCATCCGCATGACTGGCTCGAACCGGTTCATCCCGAACACAGCCAGGCTTTCGTGCTGCTGGTCGAGTTCACACGCGAACCGCTGCCCGGCGAACCGGGCGCAGAGTGGATCCGGGGCACGAATGTCGAACGCACCGATCTGCGCTGTGCCGAGATCGCGGTGGTGATGGCCGGCTATATCCGAGCGCTGGGCTGGTCGGCGCGGGGTCATGTGACCGGGAACACGCAGGTCGACCTCGAAAGCCTCGCGCAGCGCGCCGGGGTCGTCAAGGCAGTGGATGGTGTGCTCGTGATGCCCTATTCGACGCGCGGCTTCCGCTTGGGTGTCGTCACCACCGACTACCCGGTGGCAGTCGATCTGCCGATCGCACCGGATGCCTCGCTGGCTTGGCCCGATGCGGCCACATACCTCGGTGAAGGTGGCACGCGACCAGGCTTCGAAGACGCAGAACTCGCCCGGCGCCCGCTGCATCTGGGCCGCTACGCGATGGAGCGTATCCGTCGCGTGGAGCAACCGACCACGCAGGTACTGCGCGACGAGATCCGCCGGGTGCCGAAACGGGCCGACCTGTTCACGCGCGCGATTGCCGGCGACCTGGGCGAGAAGGCCAGGCTCGAGCGCACACGCTTCGCGGTCAAGCACCCGCTTGCCTTTGCGATGACGCCCTTGATCCGCAATCTGGTGCCGCTGCAAGGCATACGCGAACCGCTGCCGCCCAGCGGCCTGGGCGGTGATCTATCGGACCCGCAGCGCAACGCCGATGCGATCAAGGCGCTCGGCTATGCGCTCGGCGCCGACCTGGTCGGCATCTGCGCAGCCGAACCCTGGATGTACTACTCGCACGACGAGATCGACGGCCGGGCGATCGAGCCCTATCACCGCTACGCGGTCGTGATGCTGATCGACCAGGGCTTCGAGACCATGGAAGGCGCATCCGGCGACGACTGGATCTCGGGAGCGCAATCGATGCGCGCTTATCTGCGCGGCGCGACGATCGCCGGCGTGATGGCTGCCCATGTGCGACGGATGGGCTATTCGGCGCGGGCACATTCGAACGCCCATTCCGAACTGCTGCATCTGCCTGCCGTACTGATGGCGGGCCTGGGCGAGCTGTCGCGTATCGGCGAGATGATCCTCAACCCCTTCATCGGCCCGCGCTCGAAGTCGGTGCTCATCACGACCGACCTCCCGATGACCGTCGACAAGCCGGTCGACTTCGGGTTGCAGGACGTATGCAGTCTGTGTCGCAAGTGTGCTCGTGAGTGTCCCTGCAATGCGATTCCGTTCGGCGACAAGGTGATGTTCAACGGCTACGAGATCTGGAAGCCCGACGTCGAACGGTGCGGCAAGTATCGGCTCACCAACGTGAGGGGCTCGGCCTGCGGTCGATGCATGAAGACGTGCCCCTTCAACCGCGAGGACCTCGTCGAAGCGGAGCGTCTGCTCTGGTTGTCGATCGAGGTCCCCGAGTCTCGCCGCCAGTTGATCGAACACGACGACCGCAGCGGCGGTGGCGAGCGCAACCCGATCAAGCGCTGGTGGTTCGATCTCGAAATCGTGGACGGCGTTGCATTGCGGCCGCGGGCTGGCGTCAACGAGCGTGACCTCGATCCGTCGCGCACCGAAAAACTGGCTGGAGTGCAGAAGCTCGCGTTCTTCCCCCCGGCCCTGCAGCCCGCAGGAGGCACGACGATGACAACTGTCGTGCCGATCGACCGCATCGCGGGTCTCGCGGCCTATGCCGCGGCCGAGTCTCCCGATGCCGCGCGACGACGAAGCACTCAGGAACGGGAAGGGACTTGACGAGACAAGGTCGCCAGCCTGCGCCCTGCTCGCAATCCGCGGACCGTTCGAGAGGCGACCTCAACGCTCGCTTGCGTCAAACGCCGCGCTGATCGCCGGTGCGCTTGAACGTGCAGACGCTCCCTATTGCGACGTGAGTTCACCTGTCGCCGTCAAAGATTTCGTCCGATACGTGCGCACGGCACGACATCGACAGGCCGAGTCAGAATTACAATTGACACGAATAGAAACATTCTTCATGGATTTCGGTTCGATATGGCCGGCCGAGTCCTGGATTCGGATCCAGCTTTCACGAGTCGTCTCGTTGCTTCCTGCCCGGCCCCTGCAGTGATCGAATCCATGCGGTTCCGATTGCCTTAGAGGAGGTCGATATGCGCCACATTCCACGTTGTTTTCGGCGTTCGTCCCGTCGGATGCAGGTTTCCCTGTTTGCGATGATCGCGTTGGCAGCATGCTCCGACGGGGGCCATGACGGACCGAACAATGTCGGTGGATCCTCACCGACCGACGTCACCACCCCTCCCGCCACCGTGCCGACGACAACGCCGCCCGGGACATCCGCGCCTGTAACGGAAACTCCCTTACCTGCGGAGACGCCCGAACCGGTGACACCGACGCCGGAACCGGAACAACCCGCGCCGGAACCAGGCCCTGAAACGTCCGCTCCCCTCGTGGGCGATGTCGTGCTGGCTGCGATGGCGAAGACTCTCGAACTCGACCCGGGCAATCCGTCATGGATCATTTGCGACGACGCGCCGGGAGTGCCGATCGAACTCGTCATCAGGGATGGGACGTTGCAGGCCGGAACCGTTTCCGTCGACATGCTCGCTCCGGTCTCGCTCTCTGTCGGGTTGGTACCGACGACGGTCGCGGATCTCGCGCGCGGCGACGCCATGGCGATCAGCTATGTGACCGCCATCAACGAACCAGAACAACCCGAATCGGCCGTGCAGATCAACGCGCGTCAAATCAACCAGATCGAGCAGATTCGATTCATCGACAAGGATCGGATCCGTACTTGCGTGCCGATGACCACGGTGGTGTTCCCGGCAGCGGTATTCCAACGTCCTTTCGGGGAGCGCGTCTACGAGATGTATGCAATACCCGCTCAACACGGCGAACAGCTGCTCGATTGCACGCTTCAGGACACCTACGATTCGTCGAAAATCATCGAGCAGCGATATCGTGCACGGATCGATGAATTCGCTGTGACCGCAGATGCGATCGACGCCTGCGCAATACCGGCACAACTGACATTCTCGTTGAAGCCGGTCGCCAGTTTCAATACCTTCCTGGTCGACGCCGACAGGTCGACATGGTTCCGCTCCGACAACAAAGGTCCTTACACGTCTGAGAGCGGTTTGGCACCTGCAGGGTCATTGTCGAAACTGGAGAAGACGTGGCCGGGATGGTCCGGTTCGGTAACTTGCGTGCCTGCTATCGAATTGCAGCCGTCATGTGATTCCGCATGCGACGACGATTCCATACCAACTCTGCGTTCGAACCGGGCCTGCGACTGACGTCTGTCTGCCGACCTATGACCGCAGCATGGGCTCGCCGCGGTCTCAGGATCGGCAGGCTTCGGTAAGCAGCTTCGATGCCATCTCTGCGGACTGGCGCTGCATCAGTTCCTGCAACGCGCGGCCGACATCGGTTCCCGCGAACGACTCGTCACGCCCGACCTGCCGCGAAATCACGCGACCGTCACCAGTGGCGAGCACGATCGCGCTGGCCAGTGTCACCTCGTTCAGTCCCAGTGCCGCATTGCGACGCGCCTGGGCCGACACCGTGCCATCGAGCCGGTAACCTCCCGCGA
>JBGSTN010000018.1:0-1516 GCA_041736455.1 Burkholderiaceae bacterium
CTGCGGACCTGGCGGCCGCGGCGCAGCAACCGGAAGATGGACGGGTGGCCGGCGCGGACGTCTGGAGGGAAATCGCGGAATCGGCGGACACCCACCCGCTTATTTGCTATCGTTGCGGGCCATCAGGCCCGCCGAGACGCCATCGATGCCGTGACGCGTCCATCTGCCGGGGCCCGATCCCATCGCGCATTGCCGAATGCCGTCAGGAGACCCTCATGATCGAACGAACCCTCTTTACCGAAGAGCACGAGATGTTTCGTGACTCGGTACGCAAGTTCCTGGACAAGGAAGTCGTGCCGTTTCATGAAGCCTGGGAGGATCAGGGTTTCGTCGATCGCGAGGTGTGGTTGAAGGCAGGCGAGAACGGTTTTCTCTGTCCGACGATGCCTGAGGCCTATGGCGGGGCCGGGGTCGACAAGCTGTATTCGATCGTTCTGAAGGAAGAAATCGCCCGGGTCAACGCGACCGGCGTCGGCTTCTCGCTGCACAGCGAGATCGTCGCTCCCTACATCCAGCGTTACGGCACCGAGGAGCAGAAGATGCGATTCCTGCCGCGCATGGCCAGTGGCGAACTGATCGGGGCGATCGCGATGAGCGAACCCGGCGCTGGTTCCGACCTGCAGGCAATCAAGACCACTGCGGTTCGCGATGGCGACCACTATGTCGTCAACGGTTCGAAGACCTTCATCACCAATGGTTGGCATGCCGACCTGGTGATCACGGTCGTGAAGACCAATCCGGCGGCAGGCGCGAAGGGCACCAGTCTGCTGCTCCTCGAACGCGGCATGGAGGGTTTCGAGAAAGGCCGGCGCCTGAAGAAGGTCGGCCTGAAAGCGCAGGACACGAGCGAACTGTTCTTCGATGCGGTCAGGGTGCCGGTCGAGAATCTGCTGGGCGAGGAAAACCAGGGGTTCGTCTATCTGATGCAGGAACTGCCCTGGGAACGCCTGCAGATCGCGATCACCGGCATTGCGTCGGCGCAGGCTGCGATCGATTGGACCAAGGCCTACGTGAAGGAGCGCCAGACGTTCGGCAAGCCGGTAGCGAGCTTCCAGACCACTCGGTTCAAGCTGGCCGAATTGCAGACACAGGTCCAGATCGGGCAGGTGTTCGTCGACAAATGCATCGAGCTGCTGTTGCGCGACGAACTCGATACCGCCACCGCATCGATGGCCAAGTACCACATCAGCGACCTGCAGTGCGAGGTGATCGATGCCTGCGTGCAGATGCATGGCGGCTACGGCTACATGTGGGAGTATCCGATCGCGCGCGCGTGGGCCGATTCGCGCGTACAACGCATCTATGGCGGCACCAACGAGATCATGAAGGAAGTCATCGCGCGGTCCATCGGTCTGGGTGCCAGCCGCTGACAGGCGACCCTGTCGCTGACAGCGCGTGCGGCGCGAGCGAATCCACCCCTTTCAAATCGATCAGGAGACATCAATGGCACAGGCTTTCATCGTGGCGGCGGTACGCACCGCCGGTGGCCGCAAGGGCGGGGCGCTGTCGGGCTGGC
>JBGSTN010000040.1:0-1843 GCA_041736455.1 Burkholderiaceae bacterium
ACGCTCTTGCCGCATCCGGACTCCCCGACGATCGCGAGCGTGCGTCCTGGCGCGATGTCGAAGCCGATGCCGTCGACCGCGGTGAGTTCGCGCCCCTCGATCGCGAAGTTCACACGCAGCCCGGCGACCGACAGCAGCGCATTGCCGGGACGACTGCCCGGCGAAAATGGCGCGGTGTCGGTCGTGGGCCGCACCGACGCGGGGACGTTCATCCGCGAGCGGCGACGACGCCATGCGGCAAGCCTGGTGGTTCCTCGATGATTCCCGCGGCCGGATCGTCGTAGATCGTGCGATCGAGCTTGCCTTCGCTCTTGGCCACCACGGTCGACACCATCGCGTCTCCGGACACGTTCACGGCGGTACGGATCATGTCCAGCAGCCGGTCGACGCCGAGAATCAGGCCTATCCCCTCGATCGGCAGTCCCACTTGCGCAAAGACCATCGACAACATGATCAGACCGACGCCGGGAACGCCGGCCGTGCCGATCGAAGCGAGCACCGACATCAGGATCACGACGAGATAGCCCGACACGCCCAGTTCCACGCCATACAGGTTGGCGATGAACACCGTCGCGACACCTTGCATGATGGCCGTGCCATCCATGTTGATCGTGGCGCCGAACGGCACGGTGAAGGAAGCGACCGAATTGTGCACGCCCAGTCTCTGTTCGACGGTGCGCAGGGTCACCGGAATCGTCGCATTCGAACTCGACGTACTGAAGGCGAACACCTGGACGTTGCGGATCTTCTGGATGAATGTCCTGATGCTCAGGCCGGACAGCACTTTCAGCGTCAATGACAGGGTCACATAGAGGTGGAAGAGCAGCGTGAACACCAGTACCGAGACATAGCCCAGCAACTGGGCGAACAGATCGAGACCGAGATCGGCCATCGCCTTCGCGAGCAGACAGAACACCGCGTACGGGGCGAACGACATGATCACGCCGACCATCTTCATCATCACTTCATTGAGCCGCTCGACCATGTCGGCGATCGGTTCGGCGCGCTTGCCGACCAGCAGCATGCTGATGCCCACCAGGATCGCGAAGAAGATGATCGAGAGCATTTCACCCTGGGCCATCGCATTGACCGGATTGGTCGGCACGATATCGGTGATGACCTGGGTCAGCGGCGGGGCAGCCTTGCCTTCGAAGGAGGCTGACGCCGGCGATTCCATACCCGTGCCGATGCCGCTGAAGACCGCCAGCGTGATGGCCGACGCGACGGCGATCGCGGTCGTCATCACATACAGCACGAACGACTTGCCGCCCACGCGACCGAGCAGACGGATGTCGCCGATGCCATGGACGCCGGTGATCAGTGAAAAGAGCACGAGTGGCACGACCAGCATCTTCAGGGCATTGACGAACAGGGTGCCCACGATGACGAACAGGCCATTGGTCAGATAGAAGTTGAGCAGCGAATCGGGCTCGTTGAGGCCGCCGAGATTGATCGCGAGACCCACCGCAGTTCCAGCGGCCATCGCGATCAGCACTTTTCCGGTCAGGGTCATGTTGACCTCCGCATGTTCAGAAGACCGCCGCGAACGAGGAGCCGCCCGCAGATGAAGTTTCCTTCAGCACGACACGGCTGGATCGGATGTCCGTCCCGCCCGGCTCCCGCGCCGAAGCCGAAACCGCCCGATCACTTCGCGACCTTGACAAGACCTGCGCGCACTCGACGGCAATGTCCTGAGGATAGTGCGTACGATCGCATCAGGGGTTTGCAGTGCGACAATACCCCGATTGCGGTTCAATGAAATTCGACCACTGATTCGAGAATGGCCATGTATCCATCGAAGCACTCGCGCACCAGCCCATTCACCCTCCCGGCGATCGCGATC
>JBGSTN010000066.1:0-1621 GCA_041736455.1 Burkholderiaceae bacterium
CGCCCCGACACCTGGGCGTGCTGATCGACGCCGTGCATGCGTCGAGTGCACCGCGCACGCTCCGGCTGAAAGGCCCATCGCTGAAGGTCGGGCTCGGCGACGATGGCAAGCCGACGATGGCACTCGTCAAGTGGGCCGAGAAGCAAGGCGTGGAACTGGCCGAGCTGCGACAGGAGGGCGAAGGCAAGCAGGCTCACTTCACCGCCGAGAAGACCTCTGCCGGCCATGCCCTTGCCACCGTGATCGACGAGGTGCTCGAACAGGCACTCGCCAGCCTTCCCGTCCCACGCCTGATGCGCTACCAGCTGGCCGACGGATACACCACGGTCAGTTTCGCCCGTCCTGCCCATCGGCTGGTCGTCCTGCATGGCGACGAAATCGTGCCCGCGGCGGTCCTCGGCCTCGCGTCGAATCGTCTCACGCTCGGGCATCGCTTCCTCTCGCATGGCGACGTCGCGATCAGGACCGCCGACGAGTATGAAGCGGCGCTGCACGACGCCCATGTCGTCGTCTCCTTCGAGGCGCGGCGCGAACTGATCGTGCAACAACTGCAGGCGGCAGCAGCCGGCGAAGGCCGCCAGCTGGCGACCGATGCCAGTGTCGTTGCCCTGATCGACGAAGTCACCGCGATCGTCGAATGGCCTGCCGTCTATGTCGGTGGTTTCGACGCAAGGTTTCTCGAGGTGCCGGCCGAGTGCCTCATCCTCACGATGCAGACGCATCAGCGATATTTTCCGTTGTTCGATGCCGACGGGCGCCTGAGCAATCGCTTCCTGATCGTGTCGAACATGGCTGTCGCCGATCCGTCGCGGATCATCGCGGGCAACGAACGCGTGGTCGTGCCGCGTCTGTCCGATGCTGAGTTCTTCCTCGCGCAGGACCGCAAGCATTCGCTCGCGAGCCGTGTCCCGCGGCTCGAATCGGTCGTCTACCATGCCAGGCTGGGCACGCAGGCACAACGCACCGGACGCGTGTGCGCGCTCGCGAAGACGATTGGCGATCAGCTCGATCTGTCCGAGGCCGTCCAGGCGCAGTGCGTGCGCGCGGCCGAGTTGGCCAAGACGGATCTGCTCACCGACATGGTCGGCGAGTTCCCGGAGCTGCAGGGCGTCATGGGCGACTATTACGCCCGTCTCGACGGCGAGCACGAAGCGGTGGCCGCCGCGATTCGCGAACAATACCAACCACGTTTCGCCGGTGATGCGCTGCCTGCCTCGGTAGTCGGCACGGTGCTCGCACTCGCCGACAAACTCGAGACCCTGACGGGCATGTTCAGCATCGGGCAGGTGCCCACGGGCGATCGCGACCCCTTCGCGTTGCGCCGGCATACGCTGGGCACCTTGCGCATGCTGATCGAGAAGCCGCTGCCTCTCGCGCTGCCGCAGCTGCTGGGCGCATGCCAGGCCGTGTTTGCCGCAAGCGATGCCGCCATGGCACAGCTCGCCGATTTCTTCTATGAACGACTCAGCGGCTACCTGCGCGAGCGAGGCCATGCGGCGGCCGAGATCGCCGCCGTCCTCGCCTTGCGTCCGCCATTGGTATCGCAGGTACCGGAACGTCTGGCAGCCGTCGCCGAATTCGCGAAGCTGCCCCAGGCGCAGGCTCTGGCCGCTGCCAACAA
>JBGSTN010000070.1:0-2130 GCA_041736455.1 Burkholderiaceae bacterium
GATCGCGACCGATCGCGCAGTGGGCAACCGCTGGCTGGTCGGCAGTGGCCTTGCCGCTGGCGACCGGGTGGTCTTCGAAGGTGGTCAGAAGGTCAAGCCCGGCGACGTGGTACAGGCTCAAGCGCTTTCGCCGACGAAGCCGGCGCCTGCCGCTGTCGCGGCTCGCTGAAGGAGCAGAGGCATGTCGCGCTTCTTCATCGACCGTCCGATCTTCGCCTGGGTGCTCGCCATCGTGGTGATGCTGGCCGGCGCCTTTTCGATCTTCGCGCTGCCGCTCGAGAAATACCCGGACATCGCACCCACCCAGGTGCGCATCAGCGCCACCTATCCCGGCGCCTCGGCCAAGACCATCGAAGATTCGGTCACCCAGGTCATCGAGCAGAAGATGAAGGGCCTCGACGGCATGCTGGCGATGTCGTCGACCAGTTCATCATCCGGCACGGCGACCATTTCGCTGAGCTTCCTGTCCGGCACCGATCCCGATGTCGCTCAGATGCAGGTGCAGAACAAGTTGCAGCAGGCGATGACTCAGCTGCCGCAGGCGGTGCAGAACCAGGGCGTCACGGTCACCAAGAGCGGCACCGAATTCATGCTCGTGGCGGTGTTCTACTCGGCCAACGGCAGCGCCAGTTCGATCCAGATCGGCGACTACATCACTTCGAATCTCGTCGACACGATCAGCCGCATCGACGGCGTGGGCGACGTGCAGACGCTGGGCACGCAGCACGCGATGCGCATCTGGCTCGACCCGGCACGGCTCGCAAGCCATGCACTGATGCCCTTGGACGTCAGTGCCGCCATCACCGCGCAGAATGCCCAGGTGTCGGCCGGCCAGGTTGGTGGCCTGCCGGCGCTGCCAGGCCAGCAACTCAACGTCAGTATCACGGCACGTGACAAGTTGCAGACGGTCCCGCAGTTCAACGAGATCGTGCTGAAGACCGCCGCCGATGGCAGCGTGGTGCGCCTGGCCGACGTGGCACGGGTGGAACTGGGCGCGGACAGCTACATCATCTCGACACGCTTCAAGGGCCAGCCGTCGGCGGCGATGGGCGTCTATCTGGCCACCGGCGCGAACGCGATCGGCGTCGCCGAGGCCGTGAAAGCCAGGCTCGCGGAACTGCAGCCGCGCTTCCCGTACCAGCTGCAGACGGAGATGTCCTACGACACGACGCCGTTCGTCAAGGTGTCGATACAGGAGGTGGTCAAGACGCTGGGCGAGGCGGTCGTGCTGGTCGTGCTGATCATGTATCTGTTCCTGCAGAACTGGCGCGCCACGCTGATTCCGGCGATCACGGTGCCAGTCGTGCTGCTGGGCACCTTCGGCGTGCTGGCCGCAACGGGTTTCTCGATCAACAGCCTGACGATGTTCGGCATGGTGCTGGCCATCGGGCTGCTCGTCGACGATGCCATCGTCGTGGTCGAGAATGTCGAACGATTGATGGCCGAGCGCGGTCTTTCGCCACGCGAGGCGACGCGCGAATCGATGAGCGAGATCACGGGCGCACTGGTGGGCATTGCGCTGGTGCTCGCCGGCGTGTTCGTACCGATGGCGTTTTTCGGCGGCTCGACTGGCGTGATCTACCAACAGTTCTCGGTCACCGTCGTATCGGCGATGCTGCTGTCGGTGGCCGTGGCGCTGACACTGACGCCGGCGCTGTGCGCAACGCTCCTCAAGCCGCTGCCACCCGGCCAATCACATGAACCGCACCGCGGTCTGCCGGGTCGCTTCTTCGGCGCCTTCAATCGCGGCTTCGATCGCAGCAACGAGGCGGTCCGGTCGTTCACCGGCCGGATGCTGGCGCGCAGCGGCCGCACGATGCTGGTCTACGCGCTCGTGGTCGGCACGATGGCGCTGCTCTATCAGCGGTTGCCGACCTCGTTCCTGCCCGAAGAGGATCAGGGAGTGCTGATGGCCGAGGTGCGCCTGCCGCCGAGTGCGACCAGTGAGCGGCTGATCGCCTCGATGCAGCAATTCGAGAACTGGCTCGGGCAGCAGGCCGACATCAGCGGCTACACGATGATTACCGGGATCAGCGGCGACCAGGCCACCGGTCGGGCCTTCATCCGACTGAAGGACTGGAGCGAGCGCGAGGGTCCCGGCCAGAGCGCGGGCGAGATCGCGCGCCGCGC
>JBGSTN010000071.1:0-3433 GCA_041736455.1 Burkholderiaceae bacterium
GTTACCTGGCGCTGCTCGCGCAATACCCGATGGCGTTTCAACGCGTATTGGCGATGCTCGAATTGTCCGAGTGGGCCGCGACCTACCTGACGCGCCATCCGGTCCTGCTCGACGAGTTGATCGCTGGAGATCTCCTGGTCAGTACCGATTTTGCGCAATGGCAGCAGCAGCTTCGCGCCGAGCTCGCCGCGACGCGCGTGGGTGACGAGCCCGACGTCGAGCGACAGATGGACGTCACTCGCGAATGGCACCATGCGCAGCAGTTCCGGGTGCTCGCGCGCGACCTCGACGGCGCGATGAGCATGGAGCAGGTCTCCGACGAACTCAGCGAGCTCGCCGACAGGGTATTGCAGGTCGCGATCGAATCGGTCTGGTCGGCCCTGCCCTGGAAGTTCCGCGAACAACCGAACGTGGCCATCATCGCGTATGGCCGGCTGGGCGGCAAGGAACTCGGCTACGCGTCCGACCTCGATCTCGTCTTCCTGTTCGACGACAACCACGAGAAGGCCCAGTTCGCGTACTCGAAGCTCGCCCAGCGCCTGACCACCTGGTTGTCGGCGCAGACGCCCGCGGGCAATCTGTTCGAGATCGATCTGCGACTGCGCCCCGACGGTGACGCCGGCATGATCGTCTCCACCGTCGCGGCCTTCGAGAACTACCAGCGCGAATCGGCCTGGCTCTGGGAGCATCAGGCGTTGACGCGCGCACGGTTCTGCGCCGGTGAACCCGCCATCGGCGAACGGTTCGAAGCGCTGCGCCGCGACCTGATCTCGCAACCGCGTGATCCCGCGACGCTGCGCGAGGAAATCGTCAAGATGCGTCGCAAGATGCACGACGGTCATCCGAATCGCAGTCAACAGTTCGACCTGAAGCACGATCCGGGTGGGATGGTCGACGTGGAGTTCATCGTCCAGTATCTCGTGCTGCGCCATGCGCGCAAGCATCCGACGTTGCTGGACAATGCGGGCAATATCGCCTTGCTGCGTCGCGCGGCGCAGGTTGGTCTGCTCGAGCAAGGCGTCGCCGAACGAATCGGCGATGCGTACCGCCAGTACCGCCGCCTGCAGCATGCGATGCGCCTCCAGGGCAAGACCTACGCTCGCGTCGAGCCGCAGACGGTCGCTGCGCAGCGCGAAGAGGTCAGGAAGCTCTGGCAATCGATGCTTGGAGATTGAGAGCGATTCAGGCGCGGGCCGTTGCTCCCGCCTGCCAGCCACGTTGCAATCCGAGCCACGATGCAGCGATCAGTCCGATGACGATGAAGGGCAGCGAAACGAGGTTGAGCACCGCCCAGCCGTTGGCAAACAGCAGCACGCCCGACGATGCCGATGTGGTGATCATCGTCGTGAACACGCAGGCGTCCATGATGCCCTGGACCTTGTTCTTCTCCTGCGGCGCATAGGCATGCGTCAGCAGCGTGGACCCGCCCGTATACATGAAGTTCCAGCCGACACCGAGCAGGAACAGGGCCGACAGGAAATGCATCAGGGCGACGCCCGACAATGCGACGACGACGCAGCCGAGCATCAGCACGGCGCCGGTCACGATCACGGGCAAGGCGCCGAAACGGCTGATCAGGCTGCCGGTGAACAGGCCCGGCGCAAACATGCCGATCACGTGCCATTCGAGGACGAAAGCCGCTGAATCGAACGCATGGTGATGTTCGTGCATCGCGAGCGGCGTCGCGACCATGAGAAGATTCATCACGCCGTAGCCCAGGGCGGCACAAAGAATGGCGATCCAGCAGATCGGTTGCGAAATGATCTCGCGCATCGGGCGTACGGGACCGTCGGCGACGACCGAACGCCGCCCGTCGGGCAGACGAATCAACTGCGCCAGTATCATCGACGCCACGGCGAATCCGATCAGCGTCAGATAGGTGCCGGAAAACTCCGTGGGCAGCCAGGTGCGTGACCATTTGGCGGTTTCGGGACCGACGATGCCGCCCATGATCCCGCCCGTCAGGACCAGCGACATTGCCCGCGACTTGAAGGAAGGCCGATAGGCGTCGGCGACGTCGGCGGCGGCAAAGCGCAGGCTGGCGCCGAAGGCATTGTAGAAGCCGGCGATGAAGGTCGCGAGAACCAGCAGCGGCAGACTGCCGGCCGTCATCGCGAACCAGGCCAGCAGGGAGCCTCCGATTGCCGCCAATGAGGCGACCGTGTAGCCCGCACGGCGCCCGAAACGGCGCATGAAGGCGGCTGCCGGCATTGCCCACACGGCCCCCCCGAGTACATAGCCCGTGACCGGCATCGTCGCCAGCCATTTGTGTTCCGTCAGGATGAAGCCGGCCAGGCCGTTGACCGCGATCAGCGTCACGTTGTTGACCAGCAGCAATGCCTGCATGGCGGTCAGCAGGCCGATCTGTGTCGCAAGGGATTGCAGGCCCGTGCCGGACGCTGCACTGGCTGTCGTGTTCTTCGGGGGGTTCGGCATCGTGCACGCAGTGTAGGGCCTGGAACGGGGAGACAGGCGCCGGGGGAATGCCGCGGCGTCCCGTTTTCGCCGGATACGCTTGCGCCCGGAGCCAGGCATGGCATGCCCCGGAATGGCCCGCCACCGCGCTAGAATGCCGGAACTTGATCAAGGAGAGATAGCCATGTCGATGGCTGATAGGGATGGCCAGATCTGGCAGGATGGCGCTCTGGTCGATTGGCGCGACGCGAAGTTGCATGTGCTCACCCACAGCCTGCACTACGGCATGAGCGTTTTCGAAGGCGTGCGTGCCTACGAACAGAGTGGTGGCGGCGCTGCGATTTTCCGGCTGGCCGAACACACGCGCCGGTTGTTCAATTCGGCGCGCATTCTGCAGATGGCGATTCCGTTCACGGAAGCGCAGCTCGTCGAGGCACAACTGTCGGTGGTCCGCGGCAACGGGCTGACGGCCTGCTATATCCGACCGCTCGCCTGGATCGGCTCCGAGAAGCTGGGTGTGTCGCCCGTGGGTAACCAGATTCACGTCGCGATCGCCGCCTGGACCTGGGGCGCCTACCTCGGCGAAGACGGCCTCAACAAGGGCATCCGGGTCAAGACATCGTCGTACACGCGCCATCACGTCAATGCCGCGATGGTTCGCGCCAAGTGCAGTGGCTACTACGTGAATTCGATCCTTGCCAACCGCGAGGTCACGGCCAACGGGTACGACGAGGCACTGTTGCTCGACACCGAGGGCTATGTCTCGGAAGGCTCGGGCGAGAACGTCTTCGTCGTGCGCGGCGGCAAGGTCTATACGCCCGACGTGGCGTCGTGCCTCGACGGCATCACGCGCGACGCTGTGATCACCATCGCGCGCGACCTCGGTATCGAGGTCATCGAGAAGCGCATCACGCGCGACGAGATGATCATCGCCGACGAGGCGTTCTTCACCGGTACCGCGGCTGAAGTCACGCCGATTCGCGAGCTCGACAACCGGCCGATCGGCGACGGCGTCCGA
>JBGSTN010000101.1:0-2272 GCA_041736455.1 Burkholderiaceae bacterium
GACCGCGGTCGCGGCGAGCAGGGCGGTTCGACGACGCATGATGCAGGCTCCCGGTGACGGACCTCTGGACGACTCCGCGCGCAGCGCGACAACCGTTGCACGGAATCGTAGACACGCCGGGAAGCGCGACGCAAGCGGGACGAATGGCGAATTGCGGATTGCGAAGTCAGCACCGGAACAGATGGCCCGCTCAAGACCGACGGGTCGTGCGATGCGCCATCAGGCGCTCCGGCCCGCATCGCCAGTCGCGAGCTGCAACTGGCAATCGACCCTCACAGCCCTCCCTTGTCCTGCGTTGCCGCGAGCTTGCGGGCCTTCTCGCGGTCTTGCTGCATCGTCTCGACCGACTTCACCTCGATCCGCACCGCGCCGCGGGTCTCGCGGAGCCTGACGCGCGTGCCGTTCTTCTCGTGATCGGCGAGTCGCTGTTTCGCGCCTGCGATGTGCCTGGCGTAGTTCGGAAGCCACTCTGCCTGGGCGACGAGCATCTCGTCGGTCATCTGCCAGACCTCTTCGGGGTTGCAGACGGCACCGACGAGCGGGTCGTGCAGCATGGCGAGCCGGAGCAGGTCAAGGTCGCCGTGGACGGCCGCCTCCATGCCCATGCGTTGCACGTTCGCGCTGGCCGAGCACGTCGCGGCACAGCCGAGGGGGAGTTCGCCGAACACGGGCATATGGATGCCGGTGCGATCGACGTAGCCGGGGATCTCGATCGTGCAGTCGTCGGGAAGGTTGGTGATGTGACCCTTGTTCTGGACGTTGAAGTGACCTCGATAGACCCGGCCGGTCTCGAGCGATTCGATGATCCAGCTGCCGTGTTCAGACGATCGGCGATAGGTCTGGTGTGGCCCCGTCAGGACGGGCACGTCCTGCTTCAGCATGTTGGGGAAGTCGGTGTCGAACCAGTTGCGACCCTCGGTGCAGATTCGGAGGTAACCGCCGGTCTCGCCGTTGATCCAACTGCTGGTGTCGATCCACCGCTCGATCTCTTCCGGGCGCTTGCGATACCACGGCAGGTACTCGCTGAGGTGGCCGTTCGACTCGGTGCTGTAGTAGCCGAAGCGGCGCAGGACATCGATGCGGACCTTCTCGGTCTTGGAAAATCCGGGGTGTGCTTCGAACGCGCGGAGCAGTTCTTCCGAGCCGATGCGTTCGCCCTTGTAGATGATCGTGGTGTACCACGTCTGGTGGTTGATGCCGGCACAGACGATCTGAGTTCGCTGGCGTCGCGCGGGGTAGTCGGACCATGGGATCTCCGGGTCGCCGCGAAGGCGCGACAGGGCCTCGTCGATCTGGCCCCACCCGCCCTCGACGCCGTGGCACAGGCCGACGGTCTTCACGCCGCCGTACTTGTTGCAGGCCCAGGTGTTCATCGCCATCGGGTTGGAGTAGTTGATGAGCAGAGCGCCGGGCTTCGCCACCTCGCGGATGTCTTTGCAGAAGTCGAGCATGGCAGGGATGGTGCGCTGCGCGTACATGATGCCGCCCGCGCAGATGGTGTCGCCGACGCACTGGTCGACGCCGTACTTCAGCGGGATGTCGACGTCGGTGGCGAACGCCTCGAGCCCGCCCTGGCGGATGGCGCAGATGACATAGTCGGCGTCGGCGAGGGCCTGGCGACGGTCGGCGTGCGACTCGATCACTGTGGGCAGCTTGTTGGTGGCCACCTCGTGCTTGCACAGCTGGACGGCCATGTCGAGGTTGCGGGGGTTGATGTCCGTAAGCGCGTACACCATCGGCTGCGCCGCGAACTCCGGCACGGTCAGCAGGTCGCGCAACATGGTTCTCGTCCAGCCGACCGCACCGGCTCCAATGACTGCCACTTTGAGTGCCATGCCCGGAATCGTCCCACGCGGAGTTCTGCTTGCAATGGACGCCGGCGCGGGTAGATAGTCGATTCGTGAGCCACGCGACCGGCATGATGCGGCGATTGCAGAACGCCTTCGAACGGGCGACGACGCAGTCCGTGCGTTTCGACCGCGGCCGGAGCATGACCTGCGGCTTCGAGACGCGGGGCGCCGACGAGGCGTATCGCTGGCACGGGCTGAAGCGGGGCGGGGACCGGCGACATCCGCACGTGGTGATGCAGTTCACCCTAGCCGGCGAGGGCGCATACCGTGCCGACGCCGTCGAGCAGAGGTGTCTTCCGGGGTCGGCGATGTGCGCCGTCGTCCCGTCCGACAGTTCGTACTTCGTGCCGGCGCGTTCGGCGCGGTGGACGTTCTTCTGGTTCATCACCTCGCACAGCTACTTCGTGCAGCGGGCCGTCCAA
>JBGSTN010000105.1:0-3272 GCA_041736455.1 Burkholderiaceae bacterium
CGGAGGCTGCCTTGTTGCCCTCTGCACCGAAGAGCCCGCGAAACAACGGGTTGCTCCCTTTCGCGAGACACTCTGGGCAAGCCCTGAAGGCGCCGGGCAGCCTCTCCACTGCTCCCCACCACCCACACCTGGGGCAACCCCTAGGTCGACCCCGCCGCGAAAAGTCCCTTTGAATCACCTATCCTCCCAGCACCATGACGATCGGCGAAAGGGTCGATGACCAAGAACCTCCAGGCAAACGCGCCATCGACCCGCACCTGGAGATCGGGATGGCATCATGAGCGCGTCGCTGCTCCTCGCCTACGTCTCGGCGGCACTGGTGCTTCAGGTCGGCGTCGCCATAGCAGTCGCGTTCTGGCGGCGGAGACGCGCAGCGACGTCCCAGGCTGCTGTTCCTCGACTCGCCCTTCCGATCCCTGGCGCCTGGGACGGCTGGCGCGAGTTCCGCGTCGCACGCCGTGAATACGAAGACCGCGCGCAAACCCTGTGTTCATTTCATCTCGAGCCGGTCGACGGTGCCCCGCTGCCGCTCTTCGCGCCCGGTCAGTTCCTCACGTTCGCGGTGCCGATCAGCAGCGACCGAACACTCACCCGTTGCTACTCCCTTTCCGACGGACCCAATGCGGGGAGCTACCGCATCAGCGTGAAGCGCGTGCTTGCGCCCGTCGGGAGACCGGAGGTGCCGGCTGGCGCCTGCTCCAACCAACTTCACGACCGGCTCCAGATCGGCAACGTCATCAAAGCGAAGGCGCCCGCCGGCCGCTTCGTGGTCGCGCCTGAACCGAGCGTGCCCATCGTTCTGATCGCAGGCGGCATCGGCATCACTCCTCTGCTGTGCATGCTGCGTGGTGGGCTTGCCGCCGAGTCGAACCGTGCCGTTCATCTCTACTACGGCGTTCGGCATGGTGCAGAGCACGGCTTCAGAAAGGAGCTGAAAGAGCTCGCGCGCCTCCACCCGAACTTCCGCACGAACGTGGTGTACAGCCAACCAGATCCCGACGACGCTTCGGGCCGCGACTACCAGCACACCGGCCACATCGACGTCGACCTCCTGAGACGTACGTTGCCGGCCGGTCGCCATCGCTTCTACGTGTGCGGCCCACCGGCGATGATGGCGAGCCTCATACCTGCGCTCGGCCAATGGGGAGTGCTCCCCGACGACATCCATCACGAAGCATTCGGCCCCGCATCTGCTCGGTCGGCGCAGGCATCCTCGCGCGCGGAGGTTGCACGTCCATCGCGGTCATTCGAGGTCATGTTTCGGAAGAGTGGCCGAACGCTCGTGTGGGACGGCAAGGACGCGAGCCTCCTCGATTTCGCGGAGCGGCACGATGTGACCATCGAGTCGGGCTGCCGCTCAGGGAGCTGCGGGATGTGCGAAGTCAAGCTCGTCGCCGGGACGGTTCGCTATGCCGAAGAGCCGGACCATGAAATCACGCCCGGACATTGCCTCTTGTGTGTCGGCTTCCCGGACAGCCCGCTGGAACTGGAGGCGTGATGCCCACGAAAGCCAGCCTTCTGACTCGCGAGGTACTGCCTCACTTCCTGGCCTTCGCAGCACTGGTGGCAGCAACCCTCGCGATCGATGTCGCGCTGCATCTGCTCGGCGCGGTCTGGGTCGGTCGCTACCTGGGCATCCCCGGCGTGCTGCTCATCGTGGGCTCGTTCGTCTACTCCTTGCGCAAGCGCAAGCTGATCAAGCTCGGCAAGCCGGTCGCGCTGCTTCGCCTGCACGAGCGCATGGCGTGGGCTGGCTCGCTTCTCGTGCTCGTCCACGCGGGCATTCATTTCAACGCGCTCCTGGGCTGGCTCGCCGTCGCGGCCATGATGATCAACGTGGGCAGCGGGCTGACAGGCAAGTTTCTGTTGGAGCGCTCGCGCCGCCGACTCACGGAGTCCCGACAACGACTGCGCGATCAGGGCCTGTCCGACGAAGAGGTAGACGATCGCCTGTACTGGGACAGCCTGACCTTCGACGTGGTCAAGCAATGGCGGGTGATCCACTTCCCGATCACGCTCGCGTTCGCCGTCCTTGCGCTGGCGCACATCATCGCCGTTCTCCTGTTCTGGAGTCGGCCATGAAGCGGCCGTGGATCTGGATCATCATCGTGGCCAACCTGATTGGTCTGATCGTGCTCGCATTCGTGTACCCCAGCGCGATGGTGAGCCCGGGCCCCCTGGTGCCTGCGCATGCCGAGCTCGAGGGCAATTGTTTCGCCTGCCATGCGCCCTTTCGCGGCGCAGCGTCCGACCGCTGCATCGGGTGCCACGTCGTGGCAGACGTCGGAGTTCGGACCACGAGCGGTGCTCCGGTCGAGCACATGACCAAGCAGCCGCTCAGCGCTTCGTTCCACCAGCAGCTCACCGAGCAGAATTGCGGTTCCTGTCACAGCGATCACGGCCGCCTGATCGAACGTCTATTTTCGCACGCCCTCTTGCGCCCGGCAGCGCGCGGAGACTGTGCGACTTGCCACGCGGCGCCCGCGAACGACCTCCATCGAGACCTCCGTGTGAGCTGCAACCAGTGCCACACGACCGAGCATTGGTCGCCCGCCACCTTCGACCACGCCGCGCTCCCGAGTGCCACGCTCGCGAGATGTGAAGGTTGTCATGCCGCGCCGACGGACAGCTTCCATCGGCAGATCACCGCAGCCTGCACGCAATGCCACAGCCCTCAGCGCTGGAAGCCGTCGACCTTCAATCACGATCGGTTCTTCCTGCTCGATCGCGACCACAACGCGACGTGCGTGACTTGCCACACCAACAACGATTTCACGCGCTATACGTGCTTCGGTTGCCACGAGCACACGCCGGCGAACATACGTGCCGAGCACGAGGAAGAAGGCATTCGCAACTTCGACAACTGCGTCTCCTGCCACCGAAGCGCTGACGACGAGGGCGGCGAACGTGGTGGTGGGCGCGAGCGTGGCGAGGATGACTGACGGGCCGCCTGCTCGAGCAGGCGGAGGAGAGAAGGGGACTGCCGCGATTCGTGGTTGGTGAATTCGAGGAGTACCTGCGTTGCGGGATCTTGGAGCACGGCCTCGTGCATCTGTGCTGCGCACGTTGCGGCGAGACGATGCTGGTCGGCTTCTCGTGCAAGCGAAGGCTTCTGTCCCTCGTGCACAGGCAGGCGCATGGCCGACGTGGCGGCGCACATGGTCGATGATGTCCTGCCCGCGGTTCCGATCCGTCAGTGGGTCTGCTCGATCCCCTGGGGCCTGCGATGCGCGCTCGCGTACGACCGCGAGCTCTGCGCGGACGTGATCGGC
>JBGSTN010000128.1:0-3003 GCA_041736455.1 Burkholderiaceae bacterium
CCGACGATACCGCTCCGCGCGCCGCTTGCCTACCCCAATGCATGGCATCGCCCGACGGCGCGGCCCAGCCCTAGACCGATATATCGTCTTAAGCGCTACGTCTGCGTGGCTGCGCCGTTCGGCAGCACTCAACCCTTCGCCCAATCGGGACTTGTCCCGTTTCATATGGATCGGTATCACCAGCTGGTGGGCGTTCGAGGACAATTGCACCAACTTCGGCGAACAGATCTGGATCGAAGCGACTGGACGTGGCGATGACGTGACTGGAAGCGGTGGGCAATGTTCCTGTCGAGCATCAAGCGAACGGGACATGAACCGTCCGACACCAGCCTGCGGAAAACGACATCAGACTAGCGGCACCCGTCCTCGAAGTGGACAATCCACGCTCCCGACGCCTGCAATGGATTGATCCGCATCATGCCAACGCCAACCCGACCAACGACCGTGTCCCTCGTGCTTGGCAGCGGCGGTGCGCGCGGTCTCGCGCATATCGGCGTGATCCGCTGGCTCGAGCAGCACGGCCTGCAAGTGGTATCGATCTCGGGCGCCTCGATAGGCGCGCTGATCGGCGGTGTGTTCGCCGCCGGAAAGCTCGACGTATTCGAGCAATGGGTGCGCGCGCTCACGCGGCCGTTGATGCTCTCGCTGATGGACCTCACCTGGGAACGCGGTGGCCTGGTCAAGGGCGATCGCTTCATCTCGACCCTCAAGACCCTGATCGGCGACCGTCGCATCGAAGATCTGCCGATCGCGTACACGGCGGTTGCCGCGCAGCTGGGCGAGGGCAAGGAGGTCTGGTTGAGATCGGGTTCGTTGTTCGATGCGATCAGGGCATCGATCTCGCTACCCTTGATGTTCACGCCCTACGATCATCGCGGCGTGCGCCTGATCGACGGCGGTGTGCTGAACCCGGTGCCCATTGCGCCGACCTTCGGCGACGGGTCCGACATGACCATCGCCGTCAGTCTGTCGGGTCCGCCGATGATCGGCAGACCGGCGACTGTACGCCCCGAACCTGCGACGGCTCAATCGGATAGCCTGATCGACCGCATCGCCGCCTACATCCGCTTCGAGCAGGAAGCCGACGAGATCGTTCCGGCGCGCATCGGCCCCGACTGGAATGCCTACGATGTCGCCTACCTCGCGTTCGATGCAATGCAGGCCACGATCGCGCGACAGAAGCTCGCTGCCTATCCGCCCGACCGTCTCGTCGAGATCAGTCGCTCGGCCTGCCGCACGCTCGAATTCGATCGGGCCGCCGAGATGATCGCGCTCGGATATGCCGTGGCCGAGGCCGGCCTGGCCGATCTCGCGACGCGATCCGACCCGGAACCTTTCATCGTCGGCGCCGCACCCTGAGCGCAGGCGCGAGCGTGCGCATCGGTCGGAACGAAGCGTGGGCGATACTTGCGAGACAGCCATCCAGAGACTTGCGCAGGCGACCCGTCAGATGTACAAAAGACCAGTTGCCAAAGCAGGCAGTTGCGGGGCTGCATTCACCTCGGCGACGACGCGCAGTCCCGCTTCGCCTGACGACCCCGCGAGTACGGCATCAGTCGAGAAGAGCGCAGCGGCGATGCCGAGGCTGACGCATGCCCAATCGTCGGGGGCCAACCGCGCGCTCTTTCTAGAAACCGATACCGATGCCGAAACGCACCGTCAACGGATCGTCGTAGGGGCTGTCCGTCTTGTCGTAGGAAAAGTTGTAAAGCACCGATAGATAGGCCGAGCTATTCGCGCCGATCGGCATGCTGATCCCGCCGCCCGCGAGCACGCTGGAAAAATCGGAACGCCTGGTCGTGTTGCCAGAGAGGCGCTCATAGTCGAGATACTCGTAGTGGCCTTCAAGGAACAGATTCGGGGTGATGTGGTAGCGTCCGAAGAAGTTCACGCCATAGTCGTTCGTCGACAACTCGCGCGCGAAGCGCTTATCGTTTCGATGGCGGTACAACAGGCTCACGCCCACCGACGTACGCGCGTTCAGAAACATGCCGACCATCGGCGCGACATCGACCGTGCTGACATCGCCGAAGGTGGCGCCGAGCCCGCCGCCGAAAAAGAACGGTGAGGTCGCGGAAGAATAACTTAATCCTGCCTGGGCAAATGCGGGAGAGCTCGACGACAGCGCGAACAGGGCGACCACTCGTAATGGCGTTTTCAAGTACAGGCTCCTGAGTTGATCAATTGCACGGCAGACGTCGTCTTTCAGGGCGAGGTCAAGAGTGCGGACGGCGAAGCCGTCCCGGCTTTCGGTTTAGGTTCTGACTCTGCTGCGGTTCAAAGGAACGGTCGGATGATAGCGAGCAGGCGCGCAACATGCGCCGCTTTTCCGGCTCGTGCCGATTCGTCTGCGACCGGGCGCCGGCATTGCAGAAGGTCGATCACGAAGCCGGCAACCCGTTCATCGGGCATGTGGCGATGGCGAGGCTCGCCAGAGCCGGGAAATACTCGGCACGGCGCGCAACATCACCGAATCCAGCCACGGCGGTCGGGTTTTGCCGATCCTCGATGGCCCGTAGACCAGGACACCGGTAATGCGATAGCGAAGGCAGCGCTGAATGAGTTCATAGAATGACGGGATCGCCGCTGTGCCGACTCAATGGTTTCCGGTCTCAACGGTGTGAAGCGCTGGGTCGATCGGAGGCGTTTCATGTCCTTTGGTTGAAGGAGCGGCGTCCCATCAATCGCGTTTGCTGATGTCGTTGGTGTGAGAACGGCACTCGAAGGACCTTGGTCGACAGTTTGCATGATCATGAAATCGCCGTACCCTGCACTCGGCCCCTCCCGCTGAACGATTGCCCCTTGATTTGACGACCACACGATGATCGAGGCTTTTCTTGCCCTGCTGCTCGGCGTTGTCGTCATCCTGGCGATCATCGCCGTGAACGGTTACTTCGTCGCGCAGGAATTCGCCTATATGGCGGTGGACCGCACGCGGCTCGCTGCGCGGGCAGCCGAGGGTGACGCGTCAGCCGAACGCGCGCTTACCGTGACGCGGCGCAC
>JBGSTN010000201.1:0-3213 GCA_041736455.1 Burkholderiaceae bacterium
GCGGTGCGGGTGAGCCGTGCGATCACGCCGGTCGCGACGACCGCGAGTGTCAGTGCGGGCAATGCGAGGTGGTGCAGCAGGTCGGGCAGATCGCCGCCGCCATAGGTCGCTACCATGCCGCTGACCGGGAACCAGCGCAGCTTGACTGCGAAGAACAGGATGAGCAGCAGCCCGAGGAAGAACGACGGTGTCGAGATACCGATCAGCACCACCAGGGTGAGTGCGCGGTCGGCCCAGCCGAACTGACGCACTGCCGACACGATACCCACCAGCACGCCGAATACCGTGCAGACGACCAGCGCGGTGCCGGCAAGGATGGCAGTTGCACCGAGACGCTCGATCACTTCGTCGATCACCGGACGGTTCAGTGCGAACGATCGGCCGAAGTCGCCGTGCAGCAGGTTGACGAGCCAGGTCCAGTATTGCCGCGGCAGCGACTCGTCCAGTCCGAGCTGCGCATTGAGTCGTGCGACGTTTTCGGGGGTCGCGTACGAGCCGAGGATCGCGGTGGCGGGGTCGCCCGGGATCATCGCCATGATCGCGAACACGATCACGGTGAGCCCCAGTAATACAGGCACCGCGGCCAGCAGGCGCTTGAGGACGTAGGCGATCATCGCTTCAGGCTCCGGGCGATCGTCGATCGACGATGCAGCCGATCATGATTGCCACCTCTTGCTGCATTTCGCACAACCCGATCAGGGCTTTGCGACCTTCTGCAGCATCAGGAAGAACGACGGCTGCAGCGCGAAATTCCTCACTGCCGACGACACGACCGCGTTCTGCTTCCAGTTGCCGACGAATACCCAAGGCGCTTCATCGTGAACGATCCGCTGCATCTCGCGGTAGAGTTCGGCGCGTTTCGTTTGGTCGGTCGCCTGCCGAGCCGCGTCGAGCAACTCGTCTACCTTCTGGTTCGCGTAGTACCCCGAATTGAATCCTCCCTCTTCCGGGAACGCTGCACGTCGCAGCGTCAGGTATGGCAGCGTATCGGGATCATTCGTCATCCAGGCCATCTCGGCCATGTCTGCCTTGCCCTCGAGACCCGAGTTGACCTTGCCCAGGAAAGTGTTCCATTCGTAGGTCTCGATCCTCACCTTCATGCCCACTTTTTGAAGGTCCGCCTGGATCGCAGTCCCCATCACTACCGGGTCGAGCATGCCGGAGCCGCCCTCGGTCACGTAGAAGACGAGTTCCTTGCCGTCGTAGCCGGCTTCCGCAAGGAGCTTGCGCGCCTTGTCCGGATCGTGCGCGTATGGCGACAGCGCCTTCTCGTAGGCCCATTCGAAGGCAGGCGGCGTCGGCCCGGCGGCCACTTCGGCCGTGCCCATCAGCACGTTGTCGACCAGCGCTTTCTTGTCGATTGCGTAGTTGGCCGCCTGGCGGATGCGCTTGTCGGTGAATGGGCCCTCGCGAGTATTGAGGATCAGGAACCACAGGTGCGGGCCGGCCTGCTCGAGCACCTCGAAGCGGTCGTCACCACGTAACTGCGCAAGACTGTCTGGCGGGGTCTCGGCCATCACGTCGAGGCCACCGGCGAGCATTTCGGCGGTGCGCGTGTTGGCGTCGGTGATCGGGCGGTAGATCAAGGCCTCGAGCGGAGGCGCGCCGTCCCAATAATCGGGATTGCGCGCGACCACCACCTTGACGTTCGGTTGCCAGGCTTCGAAACGGAACGCGCCGGTACCTACCGGATTGCGACCGATGTCTTTGCCGTATTTCCTGATGGCCGCCGGCGACACCATCAACCCGGTCGGGTACGCGAGGTTCGAGAGGAATGGCGCGTACGATTCCTCGAGCGTGAAGCGCACGGTGTGGGCATCGACCGCTTCGATGGTTTCGACCGCCGAAAAAAAGAACGACAGCGGGAACGGGCCGGTGTCGTGCGCCGGATGCGTGTCGTCGAGCATGCGCTCGAAGTTGAACTTGACCGCCTCGGCGTCGAACGCCGTGCCGTCGTGGAACTTCACATCCTTGCGCAGCGTGAAGGTGTACGTCTTACCGTCGTCCGAGATGTTCCAGGCGGTTGCGAGGGAAGGCTCGACCTCGAGGGATCCGTCCTTGTAGCGCACGAGGCCGTCGTAGACATTGACGAGGATGCGGAAGTCGTTGAGGGCGGTCACGGCATGCGGGTCGAGCGCCTTGGGTTCTGCGATCTGGCCGATCACCAGCACGTTGGGCGGGGTCTGTGCGTGGGCGGTGCCGGTCAAGGCGAGACACAGGGCAAGGCCGGCGGCGCTCAACAGTATCTTCAGCGTCATCGTGACAGGCTCCTCGGTTGGTGTCTTCAGATGAATGCGCAAAGGGGCAGGTCATGGTGCGCATCGATGGCTGCATCCGGCCGTGCTGTTCACGGCCTCGGCCCGCGGGCTCGCCGGCGGGTCGATAGCTGCATGATCGGCATATGCGCGCCCGGATCCGTGCGCGCACCATGCTTTCAGCACTTTACCGGGATCGCGCAACTGGGATCATTGCGACCGCCGCGCAAGCAGGGCGATTCGCCTGCATGACACGGACGATCCCGAAACCTCGCCCTTCCCTTTCGTCACCGCGTCTTGCGTTTTCGCTCGTCGTCGATCAAGGCAACGCCAGGCGCAACAGCCCGCCGTCGACCGGAATCTGCGTGCCGGTGACGTAGCGTGCCCGCTCCGACGCCAGGAACACCACCATGGCAGCGAGTTCTTCCGGTTCGCCGAAGCGCCCGATTGGAATGCCCCGGTCGATCTCGGCCTGGCGCGCCTCGGGCGTCGGCACCAGCCGCTCGAGGATCTGCGGCGTGTTGATGCGACCCGGCTGGATGCAGTTGACGGTGATGCCGGCGGCAGCATTCTCGATCGAGGTCGTGCGCGCCCAACTCCACAGCGCGGCCTTCGCCGGGCCCGCGGCATTGGCCTTGGCACTGCTCATTGCACCGGTCAGCACGATGATTCGCCCCCAGCCACGACTGCGCATCCCAGGCAACAACGGCTCGGTCACCCGACGTGCCGACTGGAAGTTCAGTGCGAAGGATTCGTCCCACCAGGCCTCATCGTCGACCGTTCCGGTTGGCCGTGGTCGCGAATTGCCCGCATTGTTGACGAGTATGTCGATCGAATGAGCGCTCGCGGTATCGACGATCGCGCGGCAACCCTCGATCGTGGCGATGTCGGCGGCAAAACCTTCGGCGCGACCGCCGTGACCGCGTACCTCGTCAACGGCGGCCTGCAGCCGGTCCGG
>JBGSTN010000211.1:0-8830 GCA_041736455.1 Burkholderiaceae bacterium
GCGGACCGGCATCGTGCCGACGATCCAGGCGAACACTTGCGAGAGCGGCCTTGTGTAGGTCTCGATCTGTGCACTACGCGGATAGCCGGTGCGGCACCAGGTGCAGAAGTGCTCGCAGTTGTTGTCGCGGACGCGATAGGCATCCTCGCCGATACGACTGCGCGCACGCCGTACGACTTCATCCGGGTCGAACAGCGACGGTGTTTCTTCGATCCGCAGGCCGCGACCGCTTTCGAAGTCGACGAGATCGACTTCGGCGATCGGGCCGGTATCGAACAGTCGGCTGGAACCCGGGTAGTGAACGACCCGGCCGTTCCCGACGTAGATCCCGTGGTGCGCGAACCCGCGCCGGGGCGTGGTCAGATGGGCGCCGATCGGGATGCCGCTGGCTTCGCTGGTTTCGATGCAGGCTTCGCTGGTGGTGATGGTCATGGCGAACCCTCCTTTGAGGAATGAGTCAGCCATGCACCCACCACCGTTCAATATCGGAAGCGACGCGGACCGGGGCGGCGACGACCGTCGCTATCATGTCCAATGTGGAAGGCCGGGCTGGTCGCGGGTGCGGCGGTGTCCCCGACCTTCGTCATCCCCAATAGTGAGGAAACGATTGTCGTCATCAGACGCCCGCATCGGTGCCACGACGATGGGCAGGTTCGAGCCGACAATGACCCCGCTTTCCCAACCAGCCAGGAGCGAAGACAAATGACCCGGGAACCGTTCGACAAGGGGTTCGCCCTGCGCCGCGAAAGTCTGTGGCGGGCGGCCATGGGCCACCACGCGCTTGCTGCCAACGACCGCGTTCGGGTTGACGGGCGCGCCCTCGATGCACTGGCGACCTGACGAGGAAGACCCGCAATGCACTATGACACGGCAAGCAATGCGCACGGCATGAAGCACGATCCGTTCAAGGCCCTGGTGGTCCCACGACCGATCGGCTGGGTGGCGAGCATCGGCAAGGACGGCAGCCGCAATCTGGCGCCGTACAGTTTCTTCAACGCCGTCAGCGATCGACCTCCGATGCTGGTGTTCTCATCGGCCGGGCGCAAGGACACGCTGCGCAATATCGAGGAAACCGGCGAGTTCACGTGCTCGATCGCGACCTGGGAACTCCGGGAGGCGATGAACGTCAGTTCGGCCCCGCTCGCCTACCCGGTCGACGAGTTCGAGGTGGCGGGCCTGGAGGCGGCCGCCTCGGTGCTCGTGAAGCCGCCTCGCGTGGCCAGGAGCCCGGCCGCGTTCGAATGCGAATTGTGGAAGACCATCGAATTGCCCGTCGACCCCGGACGTCCGCAACATGTCTATACCGTCGTCTTCGGCCGAGTCGTCGGCATCTACATCGACGACGCGATCATCAGCGACGGGCAGGTCGATACCGGCGCGATGAAGCCGCTCGCGCGCCTGGGCTACATGGACTACTGCGTCACGTCGGCCGACACGATGTTCACGATGAATCGCCCGAGCGTCGACGCCGACGCCAGGACCGCCATCGTTGCGACCGGTCCATGGGACGGCGTCTATCGATAGGCGCCGACGGAAAGAGGACGAATCATGCAGAACGGCAGTTGGTATGGCAGGTTCGCGAAATCGGCGGCTCATTTCTGCGGCCGCCCGAGAACCTTTTCCCTGGCCTTGGGCGTGGTTCTCGTCTGGATACTCACGGGCCCTCTGTTCGCCTTCAGCGATACCTGGCAACTCGTCATCAATACCGGCACGACGATCATCACGTTCCTGATGGTGTTCCTGATCCAGAACACGCAGAACCGGGACACGGAGGCGATCCAGATCAAGCTCGATGAGCTGATTCGCGCGACCAACGGTGCGCACAACGCGCTGCTGGATCTGGAGGAAATGGACGAAGAGACCCTCGATGCCTTTCGGCTCAAGTACGCCGTCCTGGCGCGGATGGCGCGCAGCGAGCTGGGGGAGGGGAGCAACGACACGGGCTCGCCGGAACCATAGTGATGCCGCCACCACTATCGCGCGGAAGGTCTGACACGGTCCGGCCTGCGGCCATCAGGGCATACTGACGGATTTCGATGCCCTCGAGGCATCCGACCCGAGGTTATCCAATGACGGATTCGCAGCCGAAGCACGATTTCTCGGCGTTGATGCCCGACATCATTCTCGATGCCTTGTTCGAGATCGGCATCCGCGGGGACGGCCGGCTGCTGCCCCTCAACAGCTACGAGAATCGCGTCTACCTGGTCTACGGTGAAGACGAGCCCGATGTGGTCGTCAAGTTCTACCGGCCGCATCGTTGGACCGATGTGCAGATCGCCGAAGAGCACGAATTCGCACGCGCGCTGGTCAAGGCAGAGATTCCCGTCGTTGCTCCGGTCGCGATCGATGGCATGACCTTGCATCATCGCGGCGCGTTGCGTTTCGCGGTCTACCCGCGCGCCGGGGGACGGGCGCCGGAACTGGACGACCCTGAAGTGCTCGAGCGCCTCGGCCGCTTCCTGGGACGGATCCACATGGTCGGTTCGGCTCGACCGTTCGAGCATCGGCCGATGATCGACGTGGCCTCGTATGCGGTCGAGCCGCGCGAATACCTGCTGCGTCACGAGGTCGTGCCCGTGGAATTGCGTGAGGCGTGGCTCGCGGTGGTCGACCAATGCATTCAGGCGGCACGACAGGCCTTCGATACCGCCGGTGACGTCAGGGCGATCCGTCTTCATGGCGACTGTCACATGGGCAATGTGCTGTGGACGGACGAGGGACCGCATTTCGTCGATCTCGACGACGCCCGGATGGGACCCGCCGTGCAGGATCTCTGGATGCTGCTCTCCGGCAGCCGCGCAGACATGACCCGCCAGCTCTGCGACGTGCTGGCCGGCTACGAGGATTTTGCCGAGCTCGACCGGCGAGAACTGCGCCTGCTCGAACCGTTGCGCACGCTGCGACTCATCCACTACAGCGCCTGGATCGCAAGACGTTGGGACGATCCGGCCTTCAAGACGGCGTTTCCCTGGTTCGAATCGCATCGCTACTGGCAGGACCGCATTCTCGAATTGCGCGAACAGCTCGGGGCGATGAGCGAGGAACCGTTGCGGGTCTGATGCCGACCGTCCATCCTGCCACTGTCGCTCTCGAACCGCCCGTCATGATCTCGCGCCGCAAGCCACGTGAAAATGCCAACGTGACACGAGTCCGTCGCGGTGCCAGAGATCCCATGCCGATTCAACCTACAGAGACTCCCGCAACGGGCCCGACGAACAGGTCGGCGCCCGTCGCCGGCGCGGCCGCGGCGACCGACTCGCTGTACAACGCGCGCATCGGTCTGCTGCTGACTGGCGGTGGTGCCCGGACGGCATATCAGGCCGGTGTGTTGTCGGCGGTTGCGGAAATCGTCGGTGGTACCCGATTCCCCTACCGCTTTCTCGCCGGATCTTCGGCGGGATCGATCAATGCGGCGTTTCTCGCCTCGCACGCGGCAAACTGGCCCCAGGCCTCGCACGATCTGTGCGAAGTGTGGCGATCGATGAAAGCCGAGCGCGTGTTCAACACGGAAATGCTCACCTGGTATCTGCGCGGCGCGCGCTGGATCTCCTGGCTGGCGGTGCCGCGGTTGGTCAGGAACCAGCCCGACGCGTTCCTCGACAACGCGCCGCTGATCCGGACGCTGCGCGATCTGATCGACATGGATGCGATCGGCGAGAATCTGAAAGCCGGCCTTTTCGATGCGATCGGGATCGGAGCCTCCAGCTATTCGTCCGGGCGCCACGTGACGTTCTATCAGGCACGCGACGAGATCAGCGACTGGCAATCGGCGGATCGGGTCGCGGTCCGTCAGGTGCTGTCGATCCAGCATCTGGCGGCATCGAGCGCGATCCCGTTCGTGTTCACGCCGGTCGCGTTGCCGGTGAACGGCCAGGTCGAATGGTTCGGCGACGGCACGATGCGACAGAGCGCGCCATTGATGCCGCTCGTCCAGCATGGCGCGTTGCGCATCCTCGCGATTTCCGTCTCTCCCGAAGAGCGCGCCTCGATGTTCGCGCAACGACAGGACAGCGGTGATCGTCCGCCCACGCTGGCTCAGGTCGCCGGTCATGCGCTGGCCAGCGTCTTCTACGACGCACTGCCTGTCGAGATCGAGCAGATCGAACAGGTGAATGCCGCGTTGCAGTTGCTGAAGAAGGAAGTGCCCGAGCAGTTTCCGTTCCGGCCGATCGAGGTGCTCGCGATCTCGCCCAGCGAACCGATCGAGACGATCGCTTTGCGCCATATCCGTTCGCTGCCTCGGCGCGTGCGCAGCTTCCTGAAGACCTTCGGTGCCACCGAATCCACCGGCATGGCGCTGGCGAGCTATCTGCTGTTCGAACCGGAATTCACCGACGAACTGGTCCAGCTCGGCAGACGCGACGCACTGGCCCGCGTGCCCGAGATTCGCGCGCTGTTCAATCCGAACGCGGAGGCGCTCGACGAGCGTGCGATGTCCTCCGTGCGTGCGACATTGCGCGAAATCTTCGAGCGATTCGCTCGTTGATTGCGGCGCAGGGATGTACGACGACTATCGATCGCCTGCTGCAACGCCCGGCGGGTCGGGATAACTGCGCAGGCCATCGAGCGAATCGACGGTGACCGCACCGTACTGGACCTTGACCAGCCCGGCGGCCTCGAGCGTCTGCAAGGCCTGGTTGACGCGCTGGCGCGACAGGCCGGTCAACAACCCGAGTTCGGTCTGCGAGAACGACAGCGTGGGGTCGACCCCCGGAAACAGGAAGGGATTGAACATCTGGGCAAGGCAGCGGGCGAGCCGGCCCTCCGGCGTGAGCAGTCGTTGATGCTCGAGTGAGCCGATGAACTGGCCGAGTCGCTCGTTGAGCTGATAGATGACGAAGCGATTGAAGCCGATGCTGTTGTCCAGCAACCAGTGGAACGTGGCGCGCGGCACATAGGCGATGCGGCTCTCGCGAAGGGCGATGGCCTGATAGCGCCGCGGCTCGTCCTTGAACAGCGAGCCCTCGCCGAACCAGCCGCCCGAGGGCACGCCGGCCAGCGTCGCCGACCGACCCGTCGAATCGGTCGCGCAGAGCTTGACTAGACCGTCGGCAACGCCGATCCAGGCGTCAGCCGGCTTGCCCTGGTGACAAATGACCGCATCTGCCGCGAGCACGCGGATGCGCGCATCGCTGCGAATACGCGCATGTTGCGTTGCGTCAAGGGCCGGCCACCAGACGCTGTGATCGAAAAGTCTGCGATTCCCGTCGGATGTCATCGCGCTATGCTGGTCATGACGCTACGATCGGTTTCCAAGAACATCAGAAATAGGCCGGGGCGCTCCCGTGCAGCGCCGGTGGCGTGACGGAATGCCGAATCCTTCGAACGATCGATCTAATTTCGTCCGCCCCGGTAGTTTGTCACTCCAGCGACAAACCGGCTACAACCAAACCGCTACACTGCGCGGCTGTTTGATCGTATAGATAACAGGGAGACGTCCATGGCGCCAGCCAATCGCGCCGAAACCGGTAGCCCGTCGCGGTCCGCCATCCATGCGATGGGAGACACGACCTTCGGTCGTCTGCTGGCCGAACATGCCCGTCACCGTCCCGGTCGACCGGCTATCCGCGAAAAGGACCTGGGTATCTGGCAGACCCGGACCTGGGCCCAGATGTTCGAGGAAGCGTCGATCATGGCGCTGGCTCTGGCCGGGCGCGGACTGACCCGCGGCCAGAATCTCGCACTGATCGGTGAAAACCGGCCCCGCCTCTATGCAACCATGCTCGGTGCGCAGATCCTGGGCGCCATTCCGGTACCGATGTACCAGGATGCCGTTGCACATGAAATGGTCTTCGTCTTCCAGAATGCGGACATCCATGTCGCGATCGTCGAGGACCAGGAACAGGTCGACAAGATGCTCGAAGTGCGCCAGCAATGGCCGGCCCTCGAGCACATCGTCTACGACGATCCGCGCGGCCTGCGCAACTACGACGAACCGACACTCTCGAGCTATGACGCCCTGATTGAAGAGGGCCGCGCGGCGTTGGCCAGGGATCCCGGGCGGATCGAACAATTGCTCGCGCAGGGTTCCCCCGAAGATACCGCGGCGATGTTCTACACCTCCGGAACGACCGGCAATCCGAAGGGAGTGATCCATACGCACCGAAGCCTGATCACGATGTCGCGGGTGGCTTCCGAGATGGAGAAGCTGACCGAGAACGAAGAAATCCTCGCCTACCTGCCGGTCGCCTGGATCGGCCAGAACATCTTCTCGTATGCGCAGTGGCTGATCAACGGCTACACGGTCAATTGCCCGGAATCGTCCGATACCGTCGAGGCGAACATGCGCGAAATCGGGCCGACCTACTATTTCGCGCCGCCACGAGTGCTCGAGGCCTTGCTCACGCAGGTGACGATCCGGATGGAAGATGCGGCTTCGATCAAGCGGCGCCTCTACGACTATTTCATGGCGGTCGCGAGGCGAGTCGGTGGCCGCCTGCTCGATGGCGATCGATCGGTCGGCGCGCTCGATCGCCTGCGCTATCGGCTGGGTGACCTTTTCGTCTACGGGCCGCTGCGCAATTCGCTGGGCATGAGCAGGGTACGGCTCGCCTACACCGCCGGTGAAGCGATCGGTCCGGATCTTTTCGCGGTCTATCGATCGATCGGCATCAACCTGAAGCAACTCTACGGCCAGACCGAAACCGCGGTCTGGGTCTGCGTCCAGCCCAACGGGCAGGTCAAGGCGGACACGGTCGGCCCGCCGCTGCCCGGCGTCGAGATCCAGGCGACCGGCCAGGGCGAGATCCTGATCCGCAGTCCCGGGCTGCTGCGCGAGTACTACCGGAACGCCGAAGCGACCGCCGAGATCAAGGATCCGGACGGCTGGTACCACACCGGGGACGCAGGCTATCTCGACGCCGATGGCCATCTGAAGATCATCGATCGCGCCAAGGACGTCGGCAAACTGGCCAATGGCAGCATGTTCGCGCCCAAGTACGTCGAGAACAAACTGAAGTTCTTCCCGTACATCAAGGAAGCGGTGGTGTTCGGCGACGGTCGGGATCGCGTGATGGCGATGCTGAACATCGACATCGAAGCCTGCGGCAATTTCGCCGAGCGCCAGAACATTCCCTACGCCGGCTATGTCGATCTGGCCAGCCGAGCCGAGATCTATGCGATCGCCCGCGACTGCGTCGAGAAGGTCAATGCCGATCTGGCCACCGATCCGCAGATGGCCGATTCGCAGATTCACCGCTTCCTGATACTGCACAAGGAACTCGATGCGGACGACGGCGAACTGACCCGCACGCGGAAGGTGCGCCGCCGTTTCATCGGGGAGAAATATGCAGCGCTGATCGACGCCCTCTATGGCGACAAGCCCGATTGCTACATCGAGACCGCAGTCCAGTTCGAGGATGGCCGCAAAGGCAGCGTGTCCGCGACATTGCGCATCGAAGAGGCGCGCGCCGTGCTGCCGGCACCGATGAAGAAGGCGGCCTGATGACGACCGCAGGTCATTCCTTTTCCACGCACCGCAGGGTCCCACCGGCATGAGCAGACGCAAGATCGGCGACGTCGTCCTCGAACTCAGCAATATCTCGCTGTCGTTCGGCGGCGTGAAGGCGCTCACCAATATCTCGTTCGATGTGCGCGAGCACGAAGTGCGCGCCATCATCGGGCCCAACGGTGCGGGCAAGAGTTCGATGCTCAATGTGATCAACGGCGTGTACGTGCCTCAGAAGGGCGAGATCACGTTTCGCGGACAGAACTTCCGCCGGATGAATTCGCGCCGGGTGGCCGAGATGGGAGTCGCCCGCACATTCCAGTCGCTGGCGCTGTTCAGTGGCATGAGCGTGCTCGACAACATCATGTCGGGCCGCAACCTGCGCATGAAGACGGGCATCCTCGCGCAGATGCTGCATGTCGGGCCGGCGCGTGCCGAGGAGATCCGCAATCGCGAATACGTCGAGCGCGTCATCGACTTCCTCGAGATCCAGAGTTTCCGGAAGACGCCGGTCGGCCGTCTGCCCTACGGGCTGCAGAAGCGGGTCGACCTGGGCCGCGCGCTGGCGATGGAGCCGTCGCTGCTGTTGCTCGACGAACCGATGGCCGGCATGAACCTGGAGGAGAAGCAGGATATGAGTCGCTTCATCCTCGACGTGAACGACGAGTTCGGTACGACCATCGTGCTGATCGAGCACGACATGGGTGTGGTGATGGATATCTCCGATCGCGTCGTGGTGCTCGACTATGGCCGCAAGATCGGCGATGGTCCGCCCGACGAGGTGCGCAACAACCAGGACGTGATCGACGCCTATCTCGGCGTGGCCCACGACTGACGAATCAACCGAAGGAACGATTTCATGGGATTTTTCCTCGAAGTGCTGCTGGGTGGCCTGATGGCCGGCGTTCTGTATTCGCTGGTTGCGCTCGGCTTCGTGTTGATCTTCAAGGCGTCGGGCGTGTTCAACTTCGCCCAGGGTGCGATGGTGCTGTTCGCCGCGCTGGCCATGGCAAGGCTGTCGGGCTGGATTCCGGAGTGGCTGGGCCTGGAGAACCGTCTGCTGGGCAACCTGCTGGCATTCGGCGCCGCACTCGTGATCATGGTGCTGCTGGCGATGGTGATCGAGCGGCTCGTGTTGCGCCCGCTCGTCAATCAGGAGGGTGTGACTCTCCTGATGGCGACTCTGGGAATCACCTATTTCCTCGATGGCTTCGGCCAGACGATCTGGGGTTCGGATGTCTACGAGATCAACCTGGGCATCTCGAAGGATCCGATCATCCTGTTCGATGGCGTCTTCGAGGGCGGCATTCTGCTCAACAACGACGATATCGTCGCCACCGGCATGGCCATCGCGCTGGTCGCCGCCCTGGCGCTGTTCTTCCA
>JBGSTN010000220.1:0-6668 GCA_041736455.1 Burkholderiaceae bacterium
GCCGACGCGCGGCTCATCGTTGCCCAGTGCGCCAGGCTGCGGGTTGGACGTGCGTGTGTCTGGGGGCATCGGGCAGCGGCTGTCGGGAACGGGACGGATCATAACGCCGAATCCGCCGCAACCGATCTTTGGAAATTCACCGGCGCGGTCGCGACCGGTCTGGTCACTATCCAGATACGCAGGACGGACCGGCAGGGGGCACCCATGCGGCACCGTTATGTGTCCGACGAACTCAACTCCATCATGACCGAAACGGTGCACCGGTTGGTTGTCGCTCGCAAACGGATGTGTCTGCGTCATGAATCGTCTTCACCGTGTATCTGCGCTGGAACGAGCCGACGATCACCAGTAGCGGCAATGCCAACTCGAGAAGTTCCTCGGCGGCCTGGAGCAAAACCTTGAGGCTCGGGCTCAAGGTGATATCAAAGGTCTCGCGGAGGATCGCCGGCGAACGATCGAAGATGCTCGCGATGAACAATGTGACGACGAAAAGGAGAATCGTGATCGCGCACTGGTCGTGTCTTCGCAGCGCTGCAGAAATCCATGCAACACCGCTGCGCAGGACTTGCAGCAGTGCCGCGATCACCATGAGCATGACGGCGAGGGCAGTCAGCTTCTGGGCCGGTGGGGCATCCCCCAGGTAGAAGCTGACCTTCAGCATGCTGATGGTCGTCCAGTATCGATTCAGGTCCATCTCGCGTGCGCAAAAGGCCAGCATGAGGATGCACACGGCCACGACTGTGCGCTTGTCGATTGCGCGGCGCGGCATGGACCACACGAGCAGGGCGGCGACGACGTACAGCGGTGCGGTCGCGTACTCGATCAGTGATTCTTCAGTCAGGATCACGGCCAGTGCTTCCGGAGCAATGACCGACCAGAGGGCCACTGCGCCAAGCAAGGCCACTGCAATGACCCACACGCCTGCCCATTGCAAGGGCGTCGAAACACGAGACGCGTCGGGCTGGCAGTCGCAGGCGGTCATCGATGCGGAGCCGCTGTCGTGAACGCTGGCCACCTGGCTCGCACATCACTTCGGTGCATCAAGATGGCTACATCCTGGGAGGCGGGCCTGGAAACCATCTAGCCCTTGGCCTGATTCAACGCCTGACGAATGTGCTTCTGCAATGTCGTCGTTCCGCGCACAGGATCCTCCGGAATTGCTGCCGCATCATCCAGTACGGTACCCGTCATGCACGCATAGGATGCCGCTGCCTCTTGTGAAAAGCCGAACTGGACGAACGACGCTTCCCAGGATTCACGTGGAATCGTTTGCACCTCGACGGGACGGCCGACTACGATGGAGAACGCATCGGCCACGTCCCGTGGCGTGTACCGTCTCGGTCCTTCGACGTAGCAAAGCCCGGTCTCGCTCGCCGGCTCCAGCATCCGACGCGCAGCATTCTCGCCAACGTCCGCAGGGGCGACCATCGGAAGGGCGAAGTCAGCCGGAAACAAGCTCGGCAGTTTTCCCTGTTCGCGCACTGCGTCGATCATGCCTAGCCAATTGCTCATGTAGTAGGCAGCCCGGTTGATCGCGACCGGTATGGATTGCGCCAGCAACTTCTGCTCGAACTCATGCAACACCGTGAGATCGCCGCATCGTTCACCAGGACGAGCGCCATATGTCGATGCAGCGACCACTTTCTGAAGACCAGTTTCCTTGAGCGCCTCGATGATCGATTCGACATTCGCACGTTCTTCTGCATCGGTATCGCGCGCAGGTCGCGCTGGCGGATTGAGGAGGAAGGCGCGCGAACCTTTTCGGAAGACTGCCCGCAAATCGGCCTGTTTCTTACATCTGCAACTGCCATCCGGGCGCCCGCCCGTTTCAGATCGGCGCTTTTCGATGCAACACGCGTGACGATCGTCACGGGCTCGCTGCGTCTCAGCACACCGCATCTTCACGATCATCGCCGGAGCAAGCAATGCGCCCGTCATGCGTACCCGCAATCATGAAATGACGATAACAACCCTGTGAGAGCGGGTTTGGAAAACGCGCTTCACTGCGCACGGTAGATTGCCCCATGCGATCCATTCTTCGATTCACGAACCGGCCCGGCGTGTTCCGTTCAAAGCGGAACGTCTCGTTGGGTCATTTCCGGTCAGTCGCGCCGCCTTGACGCCGTCGACAGACAGCTGCTGAGCCGTCTTCCCGATTGCAGGTTGCACCCGCTGCGAAATATCCCGGGTTTGCGGTCTGCAAGGCCAGCGATCCTGTCATCCCGAATCGCGCAAATCCACTGTCTTCGATCCCACGCCTGTTGCTTGCGTGAACTGGATCGCATCGATCTCGTCCGGACCGAGTCGTCCGGCTGGACCAAGCTGATGTCGTCTGACCGCATCGTTACCATTCAATGGCTCCGCGGTATCGCCGCCATGCTCGTCGTGTTCAATCACGCCGCGATCGTTCCGTTCGAGCGAGGTGCACGGTTGGAAGAAGTGCCACACCGTACCGAACTCGTCAATGTCGCGCATCTGGGCGCGATCGGCGTCGACATCTTCTTCGTGATCAGCGGGTTCGTGATGGCGCTTACCGCGCTCAAGTTCCACGGAAGGCAAGGCGCGGGTCTGTTCCTGCTTCACCGATACAACCGCATCGCACCGCTCTTCTACTTGCTGAGCGGGCTGCTTCTTGTCGACATCTTGCTGGCGAACATTCCGTTGACGATCGGCGAGGTTTTGAACACGATCTTGTTCGTTCCACTCGTCGACTGGCAGACGTACTCCTGGCCTATCCATTTTCTCGGATGGACTCTGGCGTTCGAATTCCTGTTCTATCTGGTCGTGTCATCGTTGATATTCACCCAACCGGCGCATCGGGTAGCCTGGCTGCTGGTAGCGACGATCCTGCTCCCGATCGTCGGATTGCTGTTTTCGAGTGAATGGGTTGCCTGGCAGATGCTGACCAGTCCGTTCATGTGGGAGTTTGCGCTGGGGGTGCTCGCGTTTGTCGCCTATCGCAGGCGGCTGTTCGAACGGTATGCGTTCGCATGGCGGATCGCCGCCCTTATGGCAGCTTTCGCTTTGCTGGTTCCTGCGCTGTCGGATTGGTCACAACTGGAGTTGATCTCGACGCATTTTCTTGAACAGCAGGGAGCACTTTGGCGAGCCCTCTGCTGGGGTTTGCCGGCATTCCTCTTCGTGGGCTGCCTGCTGACGGCAACGGGTTCTCGCGATGCGCGGCTTTCCTCGATTCTGAAAGTCGTGGGTGACGCGTCGTACTCGATCTACCTGACCCATGTCTTCGTCGTACGGGTTCTTGAAGAGGCAATCGAGCGATTCGGCCTCGCTCCGTTGGCTGCGGCGGTCATCATTCTTTGCGGGTCGCCGATCGTCGGCATCGTCGTCCATCGACTCGTCGAGCGGCCTCTTCTGAAAGGGGGGCAACGCCTGATCCGCAACTTGACCGCTCGATCCGGATCCGCGCGCCGACGCTTGCGGGCCTCGAGAAAGTTCGCCCAGCGCTGGCGCTGATCATGCAACGATCTCCTTCGTTTCATGCTTCGGTGGTCTTCTTGATCTGCTGTTGCCTGGGGCTTGGCGCCTGTGGCGAAGATTCTCCCGGCATGACTGATGGATCGAATGAACCTGAGCGTGCGCCGACGCCTGTTCCATCGACGAGTCCGGTCACTTCACCCTATCCTCCGCAGATGCCCGTCCTGGTGTTGTCGAGTATCTGCCTGACGTTTCCGGGTGGCGTGGGCGAATCGGTCTCCGGATCGATTGCCGGCAGCGTCAAGACGTCAAGCGGAGGTGACTTGACGTTCAGCCTGATCACGCAACCGGTATCCGGTGCGGTCAGCATGGCGTCCGCCGGTGGCGCTTTCACCTTCACACCCTCGCAGAGAGGGCTCGGCTTTGCCGCCACGTTCGACTTTCGCGTGACAGACGCTGCGGGTGGAACGGCGACGGCAAGCGCCACGATCATCTATGGCACCCGCCGAATCTGGCCATTGGGCGATTCGATCACCTACGGACTCGAAGGGGCGATCGGCGATGATCCCGGCACGATCGTGCCCCCGATGAGCCACGCGGTCGGCTACCGGAAGCGACTCCGCGACATGCTGATCGCTGGCGGCTACGCGGTCGATTTCGTCGGTACGCAGTCGGCCGGCGCGGGTGCCGGACTCGACGATCCCCAGCACGATGGTTTCCTTGGTGCGACGACGGAACAGATCGACGCTCGGATCGGCAGCGGCTTGATGAGGACGGTTCGTCCGGATGTGATTCTGCTGCATGCCGGCACCAACGATACGATCAACGGTAGCGCCGACATTGCGTCGCTGGCCAGCATCCTGGCCCGTGCGAATGACTATGCGTCGAATGCGAACGACAACCCGGTCGGCGTCGCACTCGCGAAAATCATCGACCAGCGTCCCGATTCGCCGACGGTCAATCGTGTCGCAAGATTCAATCAGAATGTCACGGCGATGTACGACGATCAATGGGCGGATATGGCTGACGACAACGTTCGCTTCAAGGTGCGTCTGGCCGATCACTTCGCGGCGATCGACCCGTCGATTGACCTTGCGCCACTGACTAGGGACGATCTCGGCCTGCACCCCAATGCGGCGGGATACGACAAGATGGCCCGGGTCTGGTTCGATACGCTGGTCGCGGGCGGACTCGTGTCGAAGTGTCCGTGAGCTTCATCTTCCCGCCATTCCTCGTCGTGAGTCCGATCGCGATTTCCTGGCAAGGCGGCTGTGCGCAAATCGCCATGGGGCGCGTTCGCGCTTGCGGACGGCCAACAGGAACTGAATGCCGCGGGCATTCTCACCGGCAGTGTTGGCTTGTGGAGGATGGGCGCAGTCAGGCCGTCCAGTGAAGCAAGCACCCGTCGAAGCGACTGCGCGAATCAACGCGTAGCGCCGTAGGAATCCCCTGCCTTTCCCGGCTTGCCGGGCGCGTCAGCGAGGCAGGGGACGTCAATGGGCTGATGGCGGCTCAGTTGGCCGCTGTGTCGCTCGATCTGCGAACGCCATTGACCCGGATGCGTCTGCGGGCCGCAATCTTCGGCGATCCCGTCCTGCAGGACAAGTCCAATGCTGATATCGCTACCGTGCAGGGCATGATCAACGGCGTGCCGACATATCTGCCCGGTCGACACGGGCGAGCCGCCCGTCGTCCAGTTGGTAGACGGTGTCGAAGCCATCGATCATGCGATGGTCGTGGGTGACCGCGATCACGGCCGATCGTCGCTCGCGTGCGATTCTTCGCAGCAGTGCCATGACCTTGTTGCCGCGTTCCGTGTCGAGTGCCGCGGTAGGCTCGTCGGCAAGGATCAGCGCCGGCTCGTTGGCCAGCGCGCGCCCGATCGCGACACGCTGCTGTTCGCCGCCGGAAAGACGCGCCGGCATTGAATCGACGCGGTGACCCATTTCGAGGTAATCCAATAATTCGCGCGCGCGCCGAAATGCTTCGCGACGCGATTCGCCGTTGAGTTGCAGCATCATTGCGACGTTCTCGAGCGCCGTGAGAAAAGGAATCAGGTTGTGCTGCTGAAAGATGAAGCCGATCTTGCGAAGCCGGAACGCGCGCTCGTCGATACCGGTCGGCCCGTTGTCGTACAGCACCTGCCCATCGATCTCGATTCGCCCTGTCGTTGGTGGCTGTATCAGGCTGATGGCCAGCAGCAGGGTGCTCTTGCCCGACCCGCTGGGCCCGAGCAGCGCGACGAGTTCGCCGGGTTCGACGCGAAGGTCGGTGGGCTTGAGTGCATGCACCGCCAACTCGCCTTCGCCGAAAGTCTGCGAGACATTCGTGATCGCCAGCGCTGACATCTCAGCCGCCTAGCGCGAGCTGCGGCGGTGTGCGCAGCGCATGCCAGATCGCGGTCAAGCTTGCCAGCACGCCGCCCGCCAGCATCACCGCGAAGGTCACAGCCGTCTCCTGCGTCGTGAAGGCCAGTGTACGTGGGAAACCGGGCGCGATCAGCACGCGCAGCCCATAGGCCAATGCGAAGCTGGCCAGCGTGAGCAGCAGCGACTGGGTGAGGATCATTCGCACGATCACGCTGTTGGGTGCGCCGATGAGCTTCAGGGTGGCAATGGACTTGATCTTCTCGATCGTCAACACGTAGACGATGAGCGCGATGATGACGATGGATACGGCGACCAGCAGTGCGCGGAACAGTCCGAGCACTGCCGACATCCGGCGCAATCGCCCTTCGAGCATCAACGTGCGTTCCTCGTCCGTGGTGTATACGTTGAGGTACAGCCAATCACTGATATGGCGCGCCACCATCCGCTCGTCCACGCCTGCCGCCAGTTCCACCAGCACCGCGTTGATGCTGGGCGTGGCAGCCGTCAGCAGAGGCAGCAGCCGCGCGGCCTGTTCCTCGGCAAGGCCTGACTGCAGCAGCCGCTTCAGGTTGGCGGCGCGTGCAGCCGTGACGGCGCGGTCATCGGATTCGTACTGCACCTTCTGCGCGTCGGGCAACGCCAGGTAGACGAGTGGGTTGCCGGCCGAATCGACGGCGCCTGCGGTCAGGCCGACGACGGTATATGTGTCGCCCCCCAGAGGGACCCGATCGCCGAGATCCAGGCGCAGCTTTCGGTCGGCCACCATCTCCCAGCGAGGCGCGCTGATCATGCGGCCGGCCGATAACCGGCGCGGTCCCCCGGCGCCGCCGAAGACGTCGTAGCCGATGATCGTGAACTGCTGGC
>JBGSTN010000227.1:0-5736 GCA_041736455.1 Burkholderiaceae bacterium
CCCAGCAGTGAGCCGGCCGCGCAGGCGCCGAGCGTGCGCGGTGCGCGAATGCTCGATACCAACGACCATTCGGCGGACCAGTCGAACGACCACCCCTGACTGCCGGCAGAAAGTCCCAGTACGACCAGGACCGAAATGACGCCGACGAGCAGCCACGTCAGCCGCCGGGCACTCAGGCGCCGTGCACGGTACTGTCCAGTGAATGCCACATGTTCGAACATCGGACCCAGCCGTCCTCGTTGACGATGCCGTGGTCACGAATCGCGAATGTCGAGTCGGATTGGCGGCACCGCGATCGCGGCTGATTGGCCATCCGCCCCGCGTCGCCCTCCGCAACACCAGCGTAACAGCATCAGGCCGGTATCCGGGCTTGCGAAGTTCGAGAGCGCGGGTGTCGCCGAAACAGACCGGAATCGTTACGGCGGACATCCGGACTCGCGAATGCGGGCGGCGCCTTCCCAGGTGCATCGACACCCAGTGGCTGCATTGCCGCCGGCTTTTCGCTGACCGTTGCGGGGGCAGCGCCGGCATTGCCTCGATCGGTTCGATCGGGCGCACCGGCTTCCCGTTTAACGCGTTCTTCGAACGAAGAGCGCGCACCTGCTGCATAGCCTCCTATTCTAGCCCACGCGGTCCGTACCCATGGCTTGCGCGGCACGATGCCGAGTGGCGTCGTTCGGCGTGCGCGGCATGTTCGGCATGCCGCAGCCTGCCTGTGTTCAGCATCCCAGTTCGGCGCGCGCCATATCGTCTGCGACCGGTGAACAGGCGCCGGTGGGCAGCCTCGTCGGCGCATGACGCGCCAGGTCCGGATCCTTCAGGCCATGGATCAGGAAATTCGCCAGGTCATCGATTTCCGCGGCGCTCAGGCCGAGAGGACGAAAACGCGGGTCCAGGTTCGCGCGGGCGGCCGTTTGCTGCGGTTGCGCGAGATTCTTGTAGTCGACGAGGTCGTAGATCGATGCGAACGACGCCCCATGCCCATAGACCGGGGCGTCGGCGAGGTTGTAGAGCTGCGGCACCTTGAACTTGTAGTCGTCACCGGGGCGTCCGGTCAGATTGCCGCGCCCGAGGCGGTCGGCATCCGCGATAGGACCGTGAATCTGCGGATTGGCGAGATCGAAGTCGCCGAAACCCACCGCGAAGAACATGTCGTCGGGACCCGCATGCAGGTCCGAACTCAGCGCGGGTCCACGGTGGCACGCGACGCAACCGGCCTTGCCGAAGAACAGGTTCGCGCCGCGCAGCTTGGCCAGCGACATCGCTCCCCAGTCGCCATTCAGCCAGCGCTGGAAGGGCGCACGGTTCGCGATCACCGATCGTTCGTAGGCCGCAATCGCCTTGCCGGCGTCCTGCAGCACATCGTCACTGCCATCGGGATAGGCGGCAGCGAACAGGGCGCGATAAGCGGGATTCGTCTGCAGAGGCGAACTGGAATGGACCGACAGACGATGAACACCCAGTCCGGCGATTGCCTGGATCTCGACGCCCGGGAGCGCCCGTGCGTTTTCCTGCTTCGGCGTGCCGGGCGTTTCGAGGCGCGACGGATCGACCCCTTCGTTGGGGCCTCCCGGTGCATTGCCGAATTGCCCGTTCCAGAGCATCACCGCCTGCCACGCACTGTTGAGTATCGACGGCTATGCCAATGGCTGAACGTCCGGCTTGTTGACGGCGTCGGCAGCGGCATACGAATCCATGCCGGCAGCCATGTGGCGACCTCTGCCCGCCGTCCCGAAACCTTCGCCTCCTTCTCCGATGCCTTGCGCAATGCCCGACTTGAATCCGGCGGCATGATGATGGCAACTCGCGCACGACCAGGTTGCCGCACGCGAGGGGGAGTTGCCGTCGAGTCCGAGCCCGGTGTCGTGAAAGAGCATCTTTCCGAGCATGATCTTCTCCGGCGTGATCGGATTGGACGGGTCCTGGGGCAATTCGTCGAGCCGTGAATCCGTCGGCATCAGGAAGTCGTCGGCGCCACCGGGCGATGCCGCGGCGAGTCTGCGCAGCAGTTCGATGCTGGCGGCGACGATTTCGGGGTCAAGGTCGGGGTCGCTGACCACCCCCGGATCGTCGGCGTCCGGATCGCCGTGGGACGGGACGTTCGTCGCAGGTGTATCGTCTTCGGGGGTCGCCCGGTGCTGCCCGGCACTCATCGGCTGCGCCGTGATCACCGTTGTGTTGCCGGAAGCAGGCGTGCCCGGCGGGCCGATGTCGCCGACGTCGCTACCGCAGCCAGCCAGAGTCGCGACGACTGCCACGACGGAGAGAGACAAACGAAAAATGCGCGCACCTGAATGCATGGAACTCCTCCAGTGATCGCTCGGTGAACCGAGGTTTCGTTCTGTCGGGTCCGGCGCTTCGAACCCGACCTGCTGTCGGGTTCGGTGTGGCCTGGGCACGTCCCGCGTGTCCGTGCCACCGTTTCCCGACGCCGCCCTTCTCGTGGCGGCGTCGGATACTGCCATGCTTGACAAATCGGAATTCTTGACTTGTCAATTTGGTCGACCAGAATCGTGGCTGCTCTGTCAAGTGGGCTGGCGTCGGCCAACCGGCCGGTCCTCTGGCGCTGCCCGCCTGCCGATCAGGCGCGACCTTCCAGCAGTCTCGCCTGCTGGCGCAATGCGTCGAGCATGTGCTCGCAGAAAGCGTCGATGCGCGGCGAACCGGCCAACTCGTTGGTTGTCATCACCCACAAGCTCGTTTCGATGTCCGACAGGGGCTTGCCGACTCGCACGAGGCCCGGTGTGGTCTCACCAAGGCAACAAGGCAGGATCGTGATGCCTTGCCCTTGTGCGGCGAGCGCACCGAGCGCGAGAAAGGATCCGGCGCGGACCCGTTCGTCGGCTTCGGGAAAATGCGTCTGCATCCAGTAGCGCGTCGGCGAGCCCATCTGCGAGGGATCGACGACCAGCCAGCGCGACGACCGGGTCGGGGCATCCGGATCGCGCTTCAGGTATCCGGGCGACGCATAGAGGGCGAAAGCGAGGCCGGCGACACGCTCCGCGCGCACGCCATCAGCGATCGAGCGGGTAGGCCGGATCGCCACGTCGGCCTGACGTTGGGACAGGTCGACCAGATGATTCGTCATCATCAGATCGATCGAAATCCGTGGATAGGCCTGCTGGAACGTCTGCAACGCCGACCCGACCACCGAGACCATCAACGAATCGGTCGTTGTCACGCGAACCTGCCCGACCATGCCTGCCGAAGGCCCGGCCAGGCTCGATTGCAGCGACTTCACGTCCTGGCGGACACGATCCGCGCCTTCGACGACCACCTGGCCGACACGCGTCACGCGATAACCCGCCGCTTCGCGGTCGAAGACGACGGTGCCGAGCGCTGCCTCGATCTGAGCGATCCGCCTCAGTACCGTGGCGTGATTGACCCCCAGGCGCCGCGCCGCGCCATTGGCGGAGCCTGATTCGGCAACCGCCAGGACGTACTTGAGATCGTCCCAGTTCATCGATGCTCCGTCACTCGCATTTTCATGGGCCATTGGGCAGGGTTGTGCCGCGAGACGATGCTGCAGGTCAAGGTTGCCGGAACCGGTTACATCTCATGTGCGTTCCTGCACAGCTACAGTGCTTTAATACCGTATTGACGCGCAACAAGCGAGTCAATAGAGTCTGCCCCTTCAGTCCTCGGCCATACCGATTCCCCTTGTTGGAGAACTCAATAATGAAAAAGATCGTCACTGCAGCTGCCACCGTAGCCATCGCCGTATTGGGCATTTCGTCCGCTTCCGCCGATGATTTCGCGTTCAGCAAGGAGATCGTGGCGCGCCAGGGCATGCTGCAACTGGCTGGTTTCAATCTCGGCATCCTGGCCGCGATGGCCAAGGGTGAGCGTCCTTACGATGCCAAGCTGGCCGCCCTTTCGGCCAAGAACGTGCACCTGGTCTCGATGGTCGATCAGTCGGCGCTGTGGCCCCAGGGCTCCGACAACGCCAACCCTGAGCTGAAGGGCAAGACGGGCGCCAAGCCCGGTCTCTGGTCGAACATGCCCGACGTCCAGAAGAAACATGCGGCCTGGGAAGAGGCAGCGGGCAAACTGGCCAAGGTGGCAGGCGATGGGCTCGACGCGTTGAAGCCCGCCGTCGGGGAAGTCGGCAAGTCGTGCAAGAGTTGTCACGACGACTATCGGGCCAAGCGTTGAAGCTTGCCGATCCGGGCGTCTGATCGATGACCGATGCCGTGAAGAATGCCGAACGACCGACCGATGCCAGCGTGCGAGTCTGGGATCTGCCGATACGCCTGTTCCACTGGGTGCTGTTGATCGCGATCGTCGTGTCGGTGGTGGCGATCGAACTGCTCGACGACACGCCGTTGCACGTCCGCAGCGGCCAGGTCATCCTTGGCTTGCTGGTCTTCCGGCTCGTCTGGGGGCTGGTCGGCACCAGCAGCGCACAGTTCCATCGTTTTCTTCGCAGTCCTCGCACGGTGCTCGCCTACGTGCGCGGTGACCGCGTCGAGTATGTCGGGCATAACCCGTTGGGCGCGTTTTCGGTGGTGGCCATGCTGGCCTGTCTTGTCGTACAGGTCGCGTCGGGCCTCGCGGCCGATGACGAGATCTTCACTACCGGGCCCTTGGCGAAGCATGTCGGCAGCGACTGGGTTTCACGCGCCAATCAGATCCACGAGTGGAACTCGTGGATTCTGCTCGCCCTCGTCATCGCCCATATCGCGGGTATCGCCTGGTATGCACGGATCAAGAAGCTCAACCTCGTGGCGCCGATGATCACCGGGCGACAGAGCCGCACGCCGATGTCGCCGCAGGGCAGCCAGGCCGCGACTTTCCGACCGGTCTGGATGTCCTGGATCGTCATCACGCTGGCAGCGGTCTCTGCCTGGGCGGTCTTCAAGCTCTGATCGGCGCGCAGCGGGCGTCGGGTGCGCTGTTACGGCGCGAAACACGCACGGCTGGCCGGCTCGCATATTCGCGTGGCAATATGAATACTTCCTGCCAACACCGCCGGTCCTCGATGAACAATCTCCTGTCTGTTGCCGCAACCATTGCCGTGGGCTGCTTCGCGACGGGCGTTTCCGCGCAGACGCCTTCGATCGTCGGCAACTGGACCTGGACCGACGACAACGATTGTGTCGAGATCTACTCGTATGGCGCCGATGGCAGCTTCGCCGTGACGAGTGGCGAAGAGGAGACGAGCGGCTCCTTCGAGATTTCGCCGCTGCCCGACAGCAACGGCTTTCGGCTTGTCACAGGGCGCACGATCGAAACGAACGGCAAGCCCGATTGTGCGGGTAAGGTCGCCGAGAGCGGCACCAAGGAATTTTTCGTCTACGTGGCATTCCACCCGGTACAGCCGATGCACGTCGTGTGTCGTGAACCAACGCTGGAAAGCTGTTTCGGACCGCTCGAACGCACTGAATCCGTCGCGCCCGGCCCGGGACGGACCGGACTGCGGTTCTGACCCGGTCCCGGCGACCGATCAACGCTTGTAGCGCTTGGCCACGAAAGGCAGCGGCGAAACCATGACTTCGGGCGTCTTGGCACGAACCTGGGCGTGCAGCTTCGGTGAACCGTCGCGCGAGATGATCTGCCGGTCGAGATAGGCAAGCATCACGGGCCGGTTGAGCGAGGGGCTCAACGTGCCGCTGGTCACGGTGCCGACCTGTTCACCGCGTTCGTCGATGATCGCCGCCCCGGTGCGAATCGGCACCGACTCGTAGGAGGTCAGGCCGACCAGCCGACGTTGCGTGCCTCGGGCAGCCTGCACAT
>JBGSTN010000232.1:0-2042 GCA_041736455.1 Burkholderiaceae bacterium
CTCCACGCGTCCCCGCACCACGGACACCCATTGCACCAGGGCTCGCGCCGACGACGGCAGCCGCGCGATGCGTGCGAGTACGAAATCCTCGACCGTGCGCGGGACACGCTCCCCGCTGCCGCTCTTCAGCAGTTCGGTGACGAAGAACGGATTGCCGCGACTCACTGCATGCAGATCCGCGCCCGATCGCCCGGCGAGCGTTGCAAGGGTCTGCACGGCCGCAGGCGAAAGGTTGAGCAGTTCGATGCGCGTGGACGCAGCGACCGGCAACTCACCGAACACCTTCCGCAACGGATGGGAGGCCGTCAATTCGTCGTCGCGGTAGCTCATCGCGAGCAATGCCTTCGTGCGCTCGATGCGCCTGCCGACAAACCTGAGCAGGTCCAACGTGGCATCGTCGGCCCAATGCACGTCCTCGATCACGAGCAGCAAGGGCGCGACGGGCGATCGAAGCTCGTCGATAACCGCATCGAACAACGTCGAACGTGGACACTTCATCAGAGAGAGCAAGCGCGGCGCGTCGTCGCGGGCAATGTCCAGTAGCGGCGCCAAGGGATGGGGCGTCTCCAGGGCATCGCAGGCACCCCACCAGACAGGTCCGTCGTGCGCAACGGCAAGCGCGCGCAGCACGCTGGTCTTGCCGATTCCCGCTTCGCCGGCGATCAACACGACGTGTCCTCGCAGCGCCACATCGCGCAACCGCTCTCGCAGGGTATGCATGGACGTTTCGCGTTCGATGAGATTCATACCGAGAACCCCTGAAGATTCCAGATCGATCCAGCGAAGCGCAACACGCCCGACGAAGGGCAGCGCGCTTCAACGTTTCGCCCACCAGCGATTCTCGAGCACCTGCGCGATGCGCTCGGCAGCGCGTCGCGCACCATCGGTTTCGACCCGCCTGTAGCGGACCGGCGTATGCATTGCGGACAAGGCACGCTCGGCCAGACCATCGGGCGACAGGCCCTGGTAGTCGACCGAGCAGTCGGCGCAGTAATTGCCGAGCCGGCGCCGCACATGGATGCATTGCTCGAAGTGACGCTGCAACGGAAAGCTGAGGAAAGGCCTGCGCGTGGCGACAAGCTCCATGCAGGTCGACAAGCCGCCTTGCACGAGCGCGAGGTCGCTGCATGCCAGATGCTCGAAGAGCTTGTGGACGTAGGGCCGGATCTCCAGGCCGTCGTGTCGCGGCAGGGCATCCGGCGACAGGCGCGGCCCCGCCACGAGCACCATCCGCAGTTCGGGTATTTCCTGCTTCATGCGCGGAAACGCCTGTGCGATCCGGTCCAGAAGATGTGCACCGACGCCAGTACCACCGACCGCCCCGATGACGACCTTCTCGTCGCGTCGGTAGCCGAGGCGATCGCGCAACTTCTCGGTGTCGGCATAGGCCGCCGGGTCGAACGGCAGCGCATAACCGCTGTAGCTGAAGTTGCGATCGGTCCAGGCACGAATGCTCGGCAGACCGGGGCCGAACGGCGCCTCGGTCACATCGTCCGGATTGCCGACGTAGATCGCTGCGTCGCGCACGTAGGGAAAGCGAGCCACGTGCTCGATGTCGTCGGCGTTGCGATCGGCGCACAGAAAGGACTCCCGCTCGTCTTCCTCGTCCATCGGCAGGCAACCGACGAAGTCCGTCAGGAAGACGAATGGTTGGCGCTTGAGCTCGGGGTTCTCATGATAGAAGAAGTCGACGTCCCATGCCTCGTCACCAATGACCAGATCGTAGTGCTCGCACTCCATCAGGTCAGAGAACGTCATGAAGTTGCTGGTCATGACTTCGTCCATCGTGCGCAACGCGAAGAACGCATGCAGATCGTGCTCGCCGGCCAGCTGCTCGAAGTGCCGGCTCTCATTGGCCAGCCGGCGCGTCATCGGATGCACGCGTTCGCCTTCCCGCTCCAGGTAGGCGGCCGCAGGGTCGACGGTGAACCAATCGATATCGAGGTCGGGCTGCAGCTTGCGAAGCTCGCGTGCAATCGCCAGGTCGCGCTGCACATGGCCCAGGCCGATGGGGCTCGAGACGAACAGCGCCCTGCGCCGCC
>JBGSTN010000342.1:0-5207 GCA_041736455.1 Burkholderiaceae bacterium
CCCGAACCGCCGCGGAGCGGGCTCCGCCCGGCCGCAGGCGGTGCCCCCCTTCTCAAGGGGGGCGGAGCCGAAGGCGACGGGGGGGTTGGCCCACTATCTGGCGGTGCCCCCCTTCTCAAGGGGGGCGGAGCCGAAGGCGACGGGGGGGTTGGCTCATTTCATCGAATTGATCTTCGCGTAGATCGCGTCGGCGCCGACTTCCTTCGCATACGCGGCCATCACCGGGTCGACCAGTTTCTGCATCTGCTCGCGATCGGAGAACGGGATCTGCTTCAGGCGGCCTGCCTTCTCGTGCATGTCGAGCTTGGCCTGATCCTCGGACGACTCGATCTGGCGGCCATAGGCGCCGGCTTCCTTGCCGGCCTTGACGATCGCATCCTGCAGTTCCTTGGGCAGCTTGTTGAGCGTCTTGACGGAGAAGCACAACGGCCGGATCGTGATCGCGTGACGCGTCATCAGCAGGTTCGGCGCCACTTCATAGAATTTCATCGCTTCGACGCCGGCGGCTTCGTTCTCGCCCGCCTCGATCACCTTGTTCTGGATGCCGTTGTAGACCTCGTTGTACGCGATCACCGTCGGCGTCATGCCGACGGCCGAAAAGGTGCGGCTCCAGATGGGCGCACCCTGCACCCGAACCTTCAGGTTCTTCAGTTCGGCAAGATTGCCCGCCGTCTTGTTGGCGAAGATGTTGCGCACACCGCCACCCGCATAGCCGATCAGCATCACTTCGGCCTTCTTGGCGATCTCGTCGGCGATCGGCTGCAGCACGTCCTGGTCGAGCACCTTGTTCCAGTGCGTCAGATCCGAAAAAAGGAAGGGCGCGTCGATGAAGGGAGCGGCTTTCGAGAAGGTCGACATGTGCGCCGGCGACACGATCGCGAAATCGACCGCCTTGCCCTGGTTCATGTAGGCGAAGTAGTCTTTTTCCAGGCCCAGCTCGCTGTTCTTGTGAAGCACGAAGTTCACCGGCTTGCCATAGTACTTCTTGACCAGTTCCTCGAACTTGACCATGGTCTTCGTGAACGCATGGTCGTCGCCGAACTGCGAGGCGCCGTGCAGCGTGATGGCGTCCTGGGCCTGCGCCGTGCAGAGCATGACCGACGCCGCGAGCGCGCCCAGGAACGGTTTCAACAGTTTCATTCGTGTCTCCCATCGTTGTTGGAGCGGTCCTTCGGGTCGAGGCCGCCGTGCCGGTCCGCCAGGACAGCTGTGGCGGACGGGTACGTTACCACCGACACGAGTGCGACGCCAAACGAAGGGCGGCGCCGGGAGCGGGTCTCGCCGATCCCGGTGGCGATCGGGGTTCGCTGCGGATCGGACGGCGGTCCGGGGCGACACGAGGCGGAATGTCGATTCGACGAGAATCCGTCATGCAGCGGGAACTCAGCGACTCGGTCGTGGACCCGGGAACGGAGTGATGTCGACGGGTGCCGGTGTCGCTTCGATCGGCGGCAGGCTGCAGTAGGTCTGGCCGTTGATCGTGCCGTCGCCCGTTCGCCGCTCAGTGGGTGGCCCGAAGATGTACAGGCCGGCGCTGGTCAGCGAGTAGACGTGACCGAGTGGCCCGATCATCGGCGGATAGAGCGAATCGTTGACCCACACTTTCTTGTGGACGATGCTGAGGTCGGCCGGGTTCAGTGTCGCCAGTTCGGTGTTCGTGGCAACGTAGACGTGGGTGCAGGACGCGGCCGCCGCACGATTCGTGAAGCCCAGGTTGTTCAACGCATGCAGCGTGTTCGTCTCGCCGACCAGCGCGACGCCACCGTACCGGCCGAAGACCACAGCCAGCTTGCCGCCGGCAACGCGTGTCAGCGGCGCGGCTATCGAACCGTAACCACTATGCGCGCCACTGCCGCGCTCGAACTTGAGCTTGCCCTCCGCGGTACCGACCGCCGAAACGAAGTTCTCCAGTGCGAGCGGCGGCGTGCTGCGACGGTCTTTCGGGTCGCTGAAGCGGAAGATCTCCTTGAAACCCGCGGCGGCATCGAATTCGAAGGCGAAGGTGTTCCGGATATTGTCGGCCATCCAGACGATCGGAAAGCCGCGCGGGTTGTTCCAGATCGCCACGCCGGGCATCGGAATCGGGCTGGCCTCGTAGGGATCCTGACCGAGTTGAAGCGAAAACCGGCACCCCGATGGCAGGCAGCTGGCAAACATGTCGTACATGCCCGAGAAGAAGTCGCCGATCGCATCGAAGATTGGAGACCCTCCGCTCACGTCGTAGACGCGATGGTTGATCCGCTGATCGACGACGATGTCGCCGGCGGTGTCGAAAGCGACCAGATGGATCGCAAAGCCGCCCGGGATCGAGACTTTCACGGGCACGATGATGAACTCGGTACCGTCCTGACGCAGGATGTTGGGCGGCGCGGTCGTCGCGCCCGAATTGGTGTAGTCGGGCACATCCTCGAAGTGCATCGGAAAGGGCTTAGAGAAGACGAAGTTGCCCGCCGGATCGACCTTGTGCAGGAACGAGTATTCGTGGATCGTCGTGACGCCGGTGCGGTGGTCACGCACCCGCTGGCTCGAGACCGCATAGACCGACCCGTCGCCGCCGACGACCGGCGCGGCATGGAAGGCGCCATGCCAGCCGGTGAGCTTGACGATCCACTTCCTCACGTCATCGGGCCGCATCGCGATCAGTTCACCCGTCAGGTTGCCGATATGGATCGTGCCGTCGGGCGCGGCAACGGGATTGGCGCCGGGCGCGACGATGCCCACGTCGACGAGTGCCAGCACGTTGGCATCGGTCGCCGGTGCGGTATCGACGTTGGCGAAGCCGGTGTTGTCCGAATTGCCGCGGGCACTGGTCCAGGCCGCGTGGCTCTGCTCACTGATCGACGTGAACGCGGCCGCCAGGGTGACGACGATGACGAGAGCGATGCGTGGCATTCGATTCTTCCTTGACAGCGATCGTGTCGGTTTTCTTCGGGGAGGATGGGCGACGTGTCGCGGAATTCGCGCGTCGACCTCGAGGTGACAAGCAGGTTTCGGATGGAAGTCTGATCCGTGATCGATACGGGGCAATCCCCAGTCGGCGTGATGGCGCGAGTCGATCGATCCGGCACCGACGTGCTGCAATTCCGCGTTACTCGCGCGGTCGCGCGCGATCCGATGCGAACGCCTGCGATACTGGGCTCGTGCAACGACCGGCCATGGAGACAATCGATGACGCGATCCACGACGCAGGTTCCGGTTTGCCTGCCGTTGAATCCGTTGGCCGGCCAATGGATCACGACTGGCAGGATGCTCGATGGCTCGGGAGGCGAATTCGATGGCGTCGACTCCTATGAATGGGTGGCGGGCGGCCACTTCCTGCTGCACCGCTGGGATGTCGAGATGCCGGATGGCAGGAATGAAGGCATCGAAGTCATCGGATATGACGGCAGCGCCGGGAAGTTCGCCGTTCGTTCGTTCGACAATCAGGGTGGCGAGTCATCGATGTCACTGGCTGTCGTGCATGAGTCCATCACGATCGTGGGTGACAACATGCGGTTCGAAGGACAGATCACGGGCAACGGGTCGATGGTTCAAGGCGTCTGGCAGCTGAATGCCGGCGAACAGCAGGGATGGGCAGCGTGGATGCAGGTCAGGCTGGTCAGGTCAGGCGGCACGGATTGAACGTTCGTTCGCGTCGTCGACAGACGTTCGCGATGCCGAACCAGGGCGTCAGGTGACGCGAAATGGCCCGAATCCGGTTCACTCCTCACTTGCATCGATTCATGGACGTCGCCGATGTCCACACCTCGGCGATCGAGTTACGCACGGCGCTGGACGAAGCGTTCGCGCGCAATCCACGGTTGCGTGGCTACGTGCTCGATGATCAGGGCCATCTGCGGGCCAACATGGCCGTGTTCATCGATGGCAGGCGGATCACCGATCGCGAAACGCTGGATCATCCGTTGTCCGACGGCACTGAAGTCTATGTATTGCAGGCATTGTCCGGGGGATGATGCAGTCGACGAATGTCAAGACGGCGAGCAGCGACAGGTGGCCGCCGCGTCGACGCCGAGCCTCGTCGACTGGATGTGCGTCGACAAGCGCGTTGCATGGCGTTGATCGAAGAGGAGAGGATCGATGACAACCGATGACCGTGCCTGGTTGGCGACACGAAAGGGCTTGTTCGAACTGCGCCGCAGCGCCGACCAATGGACGCTGAGCAAGCCGGCTTTTCCGGGCGATCCGGTTTCGATGATGCTGCCACCCGATCGCGATGGCACGATGTTCGCCGCGCTGAACCTCGGACATTTCGGCGTCAAGGTCCACCGGAGTGCAGATGCCGGCCGAACCTGGTCCGAGATCACGACGCCGGTCTATCCCCCGCAACCCGAAGACGCCGAGGGGCCTGCCTGGAAACTCGTGCAGATCTGGTCGCTCGAACGTGATGGCCAGGCTTCGTTATGGGCCGGCACCCTGCCTGGCGGTCTGTTCCGTTCCGACGACGGCGGCGATCAATGGCAACTCGTCGATTCGCTCTGGCAGGAGCCGGGCCGATCGCAGTGGTTCGGTGGTGGCTTCGATTGTCCGGGCATCCATTCGATCCTGCCTCATCCGCATCGAACAGGCGAACTGCTCGTCGGCGTCAGTTGCGGGGGCGCCTGGCGTAGCCAGGATCATGGCGCAAGCTGGACCGTGCAGTGCCGTGGCATGCACGCGGACTACATGCCGCCGGAGTCGGCCGAGGAACCCAATGCCCAGGATCCTCACCGCATCGAACGCTGCCTGTCGGTTCCCGACGTGCTCTGGTGCCAGCATCACAATGGGATCTGGCGCTCGACCGACAATGCCGACAGCTGGCAGGAGATCACGACGAGCCCGGTGTCCAACTTCGGTTTCGCCGTCGCAGCACACCCGGATGATCCACAGAGCGCCTGGTTCGTGCCGGCGCAGGCCGATCAATGTCGCGTGCCCGTCGACGGCGCATTCGTGGTCAACCGGACCAGCGATGGCGGTCGCAGCTTCGAGACGTTTCGAGAGGGGCTGCCGCAGTCACACAGCTACGAACTGGTCTATCGCCACGGCCTGGCGGTTGCGCCCGGTGGCCGGCATCTGCTGATGGCGAGCACGACGGGCGGGCTGTGGTCGAGCAGCGATGGTGGTGAGCACTGGACGCTGGTATCGCACAACCTGCCACCCGTGCATGCCGTGCGTTTCGGCTGAGCCGCAAAGGTCCGATGGCGATCGGCCCCGGTACCACTAAGTCGCCA
>JBGSTN010000235.1:0-1644 GCA_041736455.1 Burkholderiaceae bacterium
TTGCCTTTGGGCAGGACGGGCTTCTTGGGCGCCTGCTTGCCGGGGAACTTGCCGCCCGGCTTCTTGTGCCCGGGCTTTTGCTGCACGCCGAGCGCGGGGAAGTGCGGCTGCGGCGTCGACGAGAGCACCATGCAAGCCAAAGCTGGCTGGATCGCGGCGTGGGACGGCGCAACCGACCAACCGGCGGCGATCCACAGCGAAACGAGTGCGAAACAGCTCCACATGCCCCCCATCCTGACGCATCCCGGGTGATCCCGAGAAATAACTACCGCCCGCATTCGCAGGCGCCGAGTCCCGATGCATGCCGGTCGGTTTCCTGCGGAGCGACCGACCGCGGCGCGGCAACATCCCGTGCTGGTCTCGATCCCGTGCTGGTATGGTCTTCGCCCCCGAGAGACGGAATCTCCCGCCTCCTCGATCCATACGCCGCCCTTCCGCAGATTTCCTGGACCACCACGCCGCGAGGCTCTTCCGCGCCCCTTCTATGAAGCAACGCACCACACTCCTTGTCCTGCTACCGGCTCTCTCGGCCTTTGCGCCGGTGGCCGACCGCATCAGCTTCGGTCCTGAAGCAGGAACCCTCTTGCACAAGACGTTCCAGACGACCGTCGACATGACGCTGGACGACATGAACATGCTGATGAACGGTCAGCCGCCGCCGATGGACATGGGCAAGATGGAGATGACCAGTTCGAACACGATGAACGTCGCCGTCACCGATGAATTCCGCGCGGTGTCCAACGGCAAAGCGGAGGTCCTGGCGCGCACCTACGACGAACTCTCGGTGACCGGGGAATCCAACACCGACATCCCGGTCGTCGGCGAACAGCACATGACCTCGGAAGGCAAGAGCGAACTGCTCGACAAGACCGTGATCTTCCGCTGGAACGAAACCGAAGGCGAGTACACGACGAGCTTCGCCGAGGACACCGAAGCCGACCAGGCACTGCTCGCGAACCTGGAAGCCGACATGGACTTCTTGGTATTGCTGCCGACCGAGGACGTCGAAGAAGGCGCTACCTGGAGCATCGATCCCAGCGAACTGATCGCGGTCGTCGCACCGGGCGGCAACCTCAAGATCGAGGTCGAGGTCGAGTCGGAAACCGGCGGCGGAATGACCGGAGCCGACACCAACAACGACCTGCGCATGTTGCTCGGGGACATCAGCGGGGAAGCCAGCGCGACGCTCCAGGGCTACCGCGAGGTCGATGGTCGTCGCCTGGCCGTGATCGGCCTCACGATGGACATCGAATCGGCCAAGGACATGACCGACTTGATGAAGGATATGCTCGAGGGTGCCGACCTGCCGATGCCGCCCGGAGCCAGCCTCGAAATCGAATCGATCGACTCCGAAGTCTCGATGGCCGGCGAAGGCGAATTGACCTGGGATGTCGCCGCCGGACACTTCGTGACGTTCACGATGAGCGTCGAGATGACCTCGATCATCGACACCGCGAACTCGCTCAACTTCGATGGTCAGGAGATCACCCAGGAAACGAGCATCGAGATGAGCGGGACGACGACCTTCAACGCCTCGGCCGAGAAGCTCTGACCGCGGTCGCGAGCTGCGCGCATCCCATGCCTTTCCTCGAGGTTCGAGCAAAGCGCCGCGACCGATTCGCGGCGTCGTCGCTGCCGGCGATC
>JBGSTN010000244.1:0-1557 GCA_041736455.1 Burkholderiaceae bacterium
CCACCGCCCGTCGCGCGCTCGGGTCGACCGCGGCGCGACTCAGTGACCATGTGTCTCACCGATCCATTGCAAGGCGGGTTGCACGGACGACGGGTCGTTTCCGGCCCGTGCATCGCTCCCCGCCGGCAGCAGTTTCGTGACGCCGCCGACCAGGCGGACGCGGTCGCTGACCAGCCAGGAAAGCGCCCTCGGATAGAGCCGGTGCTCGGCCACGTGGACCCGTTCCTGCAGGGTGGCTGCGGTATCGTCGTCCAGCACGGGGATGACGGCCTGGCCGATGATCGGGCCGGCGTCGAGTTCCGCGGTCACGAAGTGGACCGTTGCGCCGTGTGCCTTGCAGCCGGCTGCAAGCACCCGTTCGTGGGTGTGCAGGCCGGTGAACGCCGGCAGGAGTGACGGATGGATATTGATGAGACGCCCCGAGTAGTGCGCGACGAAGTCCGCGCCGAGAATGCGCATGAATCCGGCCAGCACGACCAGATCGGGCCGATGCCGATCGATGGCCGAGGCCAGTGCGGCATCGAATCGATCGCGGCTGTCGAAGGCCCGATGATCGACGACGCCGGTTTCCAGTCCCAGCGTGCTGGCAGCGGCGAGACCGGCGGCATCGGGTCGATTGCTGATCACGCAGGCGATACGGGCTGGCCAATCCTCGTCGCGGCACGCTTGCGCGATCCGGATCATGTTGGAACCGCGCCCGGAGATCAGGATGACGACCGATTTCATGCGGGGCGAGTGTAGCACCGGGAGGCGGCAAACGGCCGACTGCGCGCGCCCAGACCGTATACTTGAATGCTTTGCCCCGACCGCTCAAGCCGCCGATCCATGGAGGTCTTCCATACCCTGCCCCCGCCTGCCGATCGGCGCCCATGTGCGCTGACGATCGGCAATTTCGACGGTGTGCATCTGGGCCATCAGGCCATTCTGCGGCGGCTCGACGAACTCGCCCGGCGCGACGATCTGGCGCGTTGTGTGCTGACCTTCGAACCCCACCCGCGCGAGTTCTTCGCGACTCGCGCTTCATCCCCCACGGGCGGCGAACTGACCCATGAAGCGATGGTCCAGCGCACCCCGCCGCGCCTGCAGCCCGAGCGCGACAAGATCGAGGCGCTCGCCGCGCATGGCGTCGATCGCGTCTGCATTGCCAGTTTCAACGAAGCCCTGGCGGCCACGAGTGCCACCGACTTCATCGATCGGATCATCATCGACGGCCTGCAGGCCCGCCAGGTGCTGATCGGCGACGATTTCCGGTTCGGTGCCCGCCGTGGCGGCGATTTCGCCCTGCTGCAACGTTACGCCGATGAAGGTCACTTCGGCCTTCACAAGTCCGACACGGTGTTGTTCGATGGCGAGCGGGTGTCGAGTTCGCGCGTTCGCAAAGCGCTGGCCGCCGGCAATTTCCAGGGCGTCGAGCGTCTGCTGGGACGCCCCTACACGATCAGCGGCCATGTCGTGCACGGCCGGCAACTGGGACGCCAGCTCGGTTTTCCGACGCTCAATATCCGGCTGCCGTTCCTGCGACCGGCGCTGGCGGGTGTCTTCGTCGTGCAGGTCCAC
>JBGSTN010000275.1:0-1824 GCA_041736455.1 Burkholderiaceae bacterium
GCGCGCAGCAGTCACGCTCTGGCAGAAGATGGCCAAGGCGGCTGGCAGCGGTGGCTCGCCCTCGTTCCTGTCGACCCACCCTTCGCCCGACGACCGGATCGAGGCATTGCGCAAGCTGAGCGACCAGGTGATGCCGCTGTACCAGGCGGCCGCAAAGTCGTAAAGGGGTTGCCATGGGCGATGCTTCGCCGATTGCCGATAGTCGACAGCGGCCGGATATCGATTTGCCGGGGCGCCCTGCCATTTTTTCCGGTTTGCCGAATCCGGCCACGGGCACGACTCCTGCACAGATAGGGCTCTCTGCCTCTCCTTGGCAAGCCCGATCTCGATCGGGCTTTTTTTTTCAAGAGGAGGAGGCAGGCCCAGACGCCGGCGTCAAACGCTTGCCTGGGCGGTATCGGTCGGGTGCAGTTCGTGGTCGACCGCAATCCGTTCATCGAACACGAAGCAGTCTCCCTGCCACAGGCTCGCCTCGCGCGGCACCGATCGCAGGTAATTGAGGATGCCGCCGTCGAGTTGATAGACGCGATCGAATCCCTGTGCCTTGAGCCAGGCGGTCGACTTTTCGCACCGCACGCCGCCCGTGCAGAACATCGCGACCGGCGGTTTGTCCCGCAATCGGTCATCGGCGAGCAGCCAGGCTGGCAGTTCACTGAAATGATCGGTACGAGGATCGATTGCGCCGGCAAACGTGCCGACCGCTGTCTCGTACCGGTTGCGGGCGTCGACGACGACCATGTCGGCCTGCTGGATCAGTGCATTCCAGTCGGCGGGGGCGACATGGGTGCCCGTCAGGCGCAGATCGATCGGACCGGCACGCAGACTGACGATCTCGCGCTTGATCTTCACCTTGAGCCGCCGCAGCGGCCGGGTATCGCTCACCGATTCCTGGTAACGCAGGCCCGCGAACGGCGCCTGGTCGCGCAGTGCCGTCAGGAATGCGCGCAGGGCCGGGGCAGGCCCGCACAGCGTGGCGTTGATGCCCTCGGTGGCCAGCAGGATGGTGCCGAAGAGTTCCGCCTTCGCGCATTCGGCACGAAGGCGCTGTTGCCATCCAGGCAGGTCGGCAAGTGGGACGAAGTGATAGAAGGTGGCGGTAAGCACCGGAGGTTTCGCGATCATCTCGGTATGATCGCAGACATCACGCCCTCGGAAAAACCCAGTCATGCACGAGCACGTTCACGTCATCGATCACCCGCTGGTCCAGCACAAGCTCACGCTGATCCGGGAAGAATCACGCAGCACGAACAGCTTCCGCCGGCTGATCACCGAGATATCGACACTGCTCGCCTACGAAGTCACGCGCGACATGCCGATGCACGACGTCGAGATCAAGACGCCCTTCGAAACCATGACATCGCGGCTGATCGACGGCAAGAAGATCGTGTTCGTGGCGATCATGCGCGCCGGTGGCGGCATCCTGGACGGCATGCTGAACGTGATTCCGGGTGCCCGCGTCGGCCATGTCGGCCTGTATCGCGACCCCAAGACGTTCGGCGCCATCGAATACTATTTCAAGCTGCCCCAGGACGTTCAGGAGCGAGACGTCATCATCGTGGACCCGATGCTGGCGACCGGCAACACGGCCGTGGCCGCGATCGATCGGGTCAAGGAAGTGGGTCCGAAGTCGATTCGCTTCGTCTGCCTGCTGGCCAGCCCGCAGGGCATTGCCAACATGGCGCGCCATCATCCCGACGTGCCGATCTTCACCGCGGCAGTAGACCGCGAGCTCGACGAGCACGGCTACATCCGCCCCGGCCTGGGCGACGCCGGCGATCGCCTGTACGGCACCAAATGAGCGACCTGCTGATCCGCCGTGCCAGA
>JBGSTN010000276.1:0-1921 GCA_041736455.1 Burkholderiaceae bacterium
GCCGCGGCGTACCGGATCCTGCATCGTGCGTTCGACCGCAGTGCCGGTCGAAGCATGTTTCGCGAAGACGTCGGTGCGTTCGTCGACCAGCAGCCGTCGTTCGCCGGCGCCAGGCAGGAGATCGCTGATTTCTTCGACAGCTCGCGCGCGATCTTCTTCTCGTCCGGATCCCGTCCGGCCCTCGATGCCGATGCGCTGCTTTCGCTGGCCGAGCGGCTGGCGTCCGTGGAGAGCCGGACATGATGCCCATCGCCGACCAATCCATCATCGGTTCCCTGTCCGGATACGTCACTGCATTCGGTGTCCATCATCCCTGGATGCTTGCACTGCTCGGCCTGGCGATCCTTCCGCTGATCTCCCGCATCGGCGCGGCGGGGCTGCATCCTGCACTCGATGCGTTGCCTGCCGACCGGACCTCGCAATGGGTCGAGCGAGCGATCCGACTGATTGCCGTGCTGACGATCGTGACACTCGTTCTCGCTGCTGCCGGTCTGCATCGCAAGGAGCAACCCTGGCAACGCATCAGCCGCGGCGCGGAGATCGTCATCGTCCTCGATCGAAGTCGCAGCATGGATCAGGGCCTGGTACCGAACGACAATCGCACGAACTGGAGCAGCTCGACCTACGAACGCAAGGGCACGGTCGCGCAGCGCCTGCTGAGCGAATTCGTCACGGCGCGCCCGGACGACCATTTCGCGTTCGTGCTGTTCAGTTCCCGACCGATACCGATCAGCAGTTTCACCAGCGAACACGGCGTGATCCAGGCCGCGATCGCCGCAAGCCAGACGGGCCGCGGCATCTCGGACACCGAACTGGGGCAGGCGCTCGAATCGGCGTTGAATCTGTTCGCCGAGCGGCCCTTCATCGGCCCCCGTGCACTGATGCTGGTCTCCGACGGCGGAGCCCGACTCGATGTCGCCACGCGCGAGCGGTTGCAGCGCCTGATCGACCAGACGCGTGTCGGCCTCTACTGGATCTACCTGCGTTCGTTTCGAAGTCCCGGCCTGCAGCCCGACCGCGAACTCTCCGAATCCGAAAAGGAGACCGTGCCGGAACATTTCCTGCACCGCTTCTTCCAGTCGACCGGCACGTTCTATCGCGCCTATGAAGCGGAGAGCCCGGACGCGATGCAGTCGGCGATCGACGACATCAAGCGCCTGGAAGACAGACCGATCCGCTACAGCGAGATGCGGCCGGTCGAGAATCTCGATCGACCACTGCTCGTGATGGGGCTGGTGGGCTGCCTGACGATCCTGGCGATTGCCGGCTGGCTGGCGCGCAGCGAGGCCACGCCGGCATGAACGATCGCACGGACAAGGGCCTCAAGCTGCTCGTGCTGATCGTGCTCGTTGCTGCCGTCTGGACGGCCGTGAGTCTCCGCCAGGCCTCCGAACTGGCCGAACAATGGGAGCGCGCCCGCGCAGGGTCTCCTGTCGCCGACGATGCCGTGCCGGGTCTGCGGGTCGCCCGTGCGCTGCATCTGAGCGAATCGGGGCAGCGTGACGATGCGCTGGAGATCTATCGACGGATCGAGGCGGAGCATCCCGACGACCCGGTCGTCAGGATTGCGCGATTCAATTCGGCCAATATCTACCTGCGCGATGCGATGGAAATGCTCGACGCGGGTGAACGCGGTCGGGCGCTGCCGCTCATCGAGATCGCCAAGCAACTCTTTCGCCAACTGCTCCTGGAAGACCCCGGCGACTGGGATGTCCGCTACAACCTTTCGCGCGCGGTCCTGATGATCCCCGACATCCTCGATAGCGGCGAGGTGACCAGCACACCCGAAAGCGCGGAACGCGCCGCTTCGACGATGAGAGGCTTCGCGCCGGGCTTGCCATGAGCCGCACGTCCCGGCGTGCGTGGCTGCCCGGATTGGCGCTGCTCAGTGCTGCCATCGGTGTCGCATGGCCCGAACCGC
>JBGSTN010000286.1:0-7265 GCA_041736455.1 Burkholderiaceae bacterium
AAGACATTCGACTACGACGCGCGCGCCGAAGCCGCCCGCGAGGAGATGCGCGTCGACGGCGTCTATCGCGATGGTGGCGGGCTCACCGCGCTGCGCATCTTCGAATGCGTCAAACCGGTGATCGGCGCGATCAATGGCGCGGCGGTGGGCGTCGGGGTCACGATGCAGTTGCCGATGGATATCCGCCTCGCCTCCACGCAGGCGCGATTCGGCCTGGTGTTCGCGCGGCGAGGCATCACTCCCGAGGCCGCTTCTTCCTGGTTCCTGCCACGGGCGGTGGGCATGCAGACCGCGCTCGAGTGGTCCATGACCGGCCGAATCTTCGATGCCGACGAAGCCCTGCAACGAGGTCTCGTCCGTTCCGTGCACGAGCCCGACGAGTTGCTGCCCGCGGCGCGATCGCTGGCGCGCGAAATCGCGGACAACACCGCCCCGGTCTCGGTCGCGCTGGCGCGACAGATGATGTGGCGGATGGCCAATGCCGAGCATCCGATGGCGGCTCATCGCATCGACAGCCGGGCGATCCAGGCACGCGGCCAGTCGGCCGATGCCCGCGAGGGCATCGAGTCGTTCCTGCAGAAACGTGCGCCCGTCTACCCGAACCGGGTATCGACCGACATGCCCGACTTCTATCCCTGGTGGGACGACCCGGCATTCTGCTGAATCGCCCGATCAGGCGCGACCGAGACCGAATCCGCCGTCGACCAGGATCACCTCGCCCGTCGTCTTCGCAGCGCCCGTGCCCAGCCACCAGATCGCGTCGGCCACTTCGTCGGGGGTGATGACTTCGCCGAGCACGGCCTTGTCGCGATAGGTCTGGCGCGCCCTCTCGTAGTTCGCATCACCCAGGCCCTTGCGCAGCCAAGGCGAATCGATGAAACCCGGCGCCACGGCATTCACGCGGATAGCGGGCGCCAGTGCACGCGCCAGACCGAAGGTCATCGCATTCAAGGCGCCCTTGGACGCCATGTAGGCGATCGACGAACCGCGGCCCATCATCGACGCGATGGATGACACGTTGACGACCGCAGCCTGGCCGGATTGCCGCAACAGCGGCACGCAGGCCCGCGTCATCTGCCAGGCGCCGATCACGTTGACCGAATAGATGTCGTGGAAATCGACCGCATCGAGTCCGTCGAGATTGCCCAGTGCGACGAACTTCGTCGTGCCGGCATTGTTCACGAGGACATCCGCGCGTCCCCACGCGATCTGGACCTGGGCCGCGAGATCGCGACACGCGGCATCGTCGGCGATATCGGCCTTGATCTCCAGCACGTCGGCGCCCAGCGCGCGACATTCCTGGGCAACGATCGCCGCCGGTGCCGGATCGCGCGAGTAGTTGACGACCACGTTCCAGCCATTGGCGGCGAACCGCCGTGCAGTGGCGGCGCCGATGCCCGACGAAGAGCCGGTGACGATGCAGACCTTGCGAGTTTCGTCCGACATCAGCGGTGATCCGAGCCGGCCTGCGCGTCGGTCCGTGGCGCCGTCCGGGCGGCGGAGACTGCGGCGCGAAGTCCGAGCAGGTAGCTGTCGACACCGAAGCCGCAGATCTGCCCGCGCGCGATCGCGGCCAGGACCGAATGGTGGCGAAACGACTCGCGCGCATGGATGTTCGACATGTGAACCTCGATGATCGGAACGGTCAGGATCGCGAGTGCATCGCGAACGCCATAGCTGTAGTGCGTCCAGGCGCCCGCATTGATCACCACCGCATCCTGCCCCTCGCCGTGTGCCTGGTGAATCCGTTCGCAGAAGGTTCCTTCGTCGTTCGACTGGAAGCAACTGACTTCGACCCCCAGTTGCTGCGCGAGCAGTTGCAGCTGTTCGTCGATCTGCGCAAGCGTGACCGTGCCGTACTGCGCCGGGTCGCGCTTGCCGAACATGTCGAGGTTGATGCCGTGAAGGGTCAGGATCTTCATGAGCGGGCGTCGCCTGGGTTCATGGGCCGATGGAATTTCGCCAAGTATGCCTCGTGAGGCGTCTCGTGCGGTCGATCACGGGCCGTGCGTCCGTGGATACGGATTCGGCTCTGCGGCCGACCAGTTCTGCAGCGCGGCGGGCTCGGCCTCGTGGACTTCGACGCGCAGCGGAAAGCAGGCGGTCTCCCGGCCCGACTGCACGCTGTCGCAATTGCCACCCGGACAGGCCGACAGGGCCGCCAGCAGATCCACCTCGGCAAAGAACTCGAGATAGTCACCCGGACGAACGGGACTCGCTTTCGTGAAGTACTGATGCGTCTCGCGGGTGAATCCGGTGCACATGAACACGTTCAGCACGTCGTGCACGAAGGGCTCTGCCTGCTGCACGGTCAAGCCGCGCGCCCTGGCCAGCGCACGCGTCAGATTCGAATGGCAGCAATGGTGGTAGTCGATGCCCTTGAGCATGCGCAACGTATAGGGATCGCAGCGCGTACCGATCACGTCGTGGACGCCGGCGCCATCCGCATCGAAACCGTACCAGGCCAGGGTATCGTGCGTGATCGTTGCCAGCGGTCTCAATCCCGGCAGCGAACTCCAGAGACGATCGCCGGTCGTGACATGGCTTGCCTGGAGTTGACGCGTCTTGCCGCTGAAGAAATGCTCGGACAGGTCGTGCGCGTGCCAGAGATTCAGATCACCGACCTGCGATCCCTCGACGCTGACGATGCGGAACACATGCCCGGCCGGGACCTCGAAAGCGATCCCGTCGCGCGGCGGCACCGTGTATTCGGCCACCAGCCGCAGATGCCGCCGAACCTGCGCGTAGAAACCCCGGTCGACTGGCGGAAGACTCTCGACCTCATAGCAGATGGCTGGAGCGGCGGCCCGGCGCGCCGCGGCGTCGGCCGGCGCTTCGATGGGTTCGTGCATGAAACACTCCGGAGGAATCGACGCACGCAGTCTAGCGGACCGCGTGACCGTTTTCCGTTTCCACCGGATTCCCCGTCACCCTCATTCGGCCATCGCATCGTTTCGCATTATGATCGCCTGATGACAAAGAGGAGCCTCTCATGAAACTGCGCATCGCGAACACGACGAAGCGACCCGGTCAGGCGATCCGCATCGCTGCCGCATTGACCACTGCCACGCTGATGGCAGGTGGCCTGATGGCACCTGAAACAGCCTACGCAGACAAGAAGAGCAACTCGATCCGCTTCGCCGCCGATCAGAGTCCGGAGAGCATCGATCCGTATTTCAACAACGTGCGCATCGGCGTCATCATCGGCCAGCAGGTCTGGGATACGTTGATCTATCGCGACCCGGTCACCAACGAGTACAAGGGGCAGCTTGCGAAGAGTTGGCAGTGGGTCGACGAGAAGACCATCGACGTCGTTCTGCGCGAAGGCATCAAGTTCCACAACGGCGAGGCGTTCGATGCCGATGATGTCGTCTACACGCTCAACTATGTCGCCAGGCCGGACAGCAAGGTCATCACGCAGACCAATGTCAACTGGATCGAGTCGGCCGAGAAGCTGGAACCGTTCAAGGCCCGCATACGGTTGAAGCGCCCGTTTCCGGCGGCCATCGAATACCTGGCGGGCCCGGTGGTGATTCACCCGAACGAGTACTACGAAAAAGTGGGACCACAGGGCATGAACAAGGCCGCGGTCGGCTCGGGTCCTTTCAAGGTCGTCGAGCATGCGCCGGGCAAGTATCTGCGCATGGAACGCAACCCCGACTACTTCAAGGATTCGCCGAAGCAGGCGGCCAGCATCGACAAGCTCGAATTCCGATTCATTCCCGATCGTCAGACGCAGGCTGCCGAGATGCTGGCGGGCGGGCTGGACATCATCTTCGGTACGCCGACCGACCAGGCGATGCAGATGAAGTCGGTACCGCACCTGCAGGTCAAGAGCGGCGAGACGATGCGCATCGTGTTCCTCAACCTGAACACGCGCGAAGACGGACCGCTGCCCGCCCTGCGCGATATTCGCGTGCGCCAGGCGATCGCGCACGCCGTCGATCGAGAGACGATGGTCAAGACGCTGGTGGGCGAGGGTTCACGGGTCCTCAACGTGATGTGCTACCCGACACAGTTCGGCTGCTCGGACGACACGGCGCCGCGCCTGCGCTACGACGTCGCCAAGGCCCGACAATTGATGGCCGAGGCGGGATTCGCCGACGGCTTCGATGTCGATCTGTATGCCTATCGCGAACGCGAGCAGAGCGAGGCCATCGTCAACTACCTGCGCGCGATCGGGATCAGGGCCAATCTGCGCTACATGCAATACGCCGCGATGCGCGAGCAGATCCGCGCGAACAAGGCCGCATTGACCCACCAGACCTGGGGCTCGTTCTCGGTCAACGACGTGTCGGCGTCGACGCCGGTCTATTTCAAGTTCGGCCCCGACGACATCAACCGCGATCCCGAGATTCGCGACCTGCTCGAGAAAGGCGACTCGGTCACCGATGGCGCGGCGCGCAAGGAAGCCTATGCAAAAGCCCTCACGCTGATCCAGGAACGTTTTCTCGCCGTGCCGATGTATTCGCTGGTGAGCAACTATGTCGCCGCGAAGGAATTGCGGTTCGACACCTACCCGGACGAGATGCCGCGCTTCTGGGAGATGAGCTGGCAGTAGAGCGTGCGCAGCGCCGTGAGGATGCCGGACCACCGCGCAACGGATGATGCCGCATGACACGTTATGTGCTGCAGCGGCTTTCGGTCGCTCTGCTGGTTGCGCTGACGGTATCGATCCTGAGCTTCGCGCTGGTGCGCCTGTCGGGCGATCCGGCGCTTGCGCTTGCCGGTGAAGGCGCGCGCGCCGAGGATGTCGAGAAGGTGCGCCGCGACCTGGGGCTGGATCGCCCGTTGGTCGTCCAGTACGGCGCCTGGCTGATGCGCAGCCTGACCGGTGATCTGGGCGAGTCGCTCTACTTCAAGCAGCCGGTCAGTTCGCTGCTCTTCGACAAGGTGCCGACGACGCTGATCCTCGGTACCCTCGCGCTGCTGTTCGCCCTGACGCTGTCGCTGCCGCTGGGCATACTGGCCGCGCTGTATCCGAACACGTGGATCGATCGGATGACGCTGGCGATCGCGGTTGCCGGGCAGGTGCTGCCCAACTTCTTTCTCGCCCTGCTGTTGATCATGGTGTTCTCGATCACGCTGCGCTGGCTGCCGGTATCGGGCACCGGATCCTGGCAACATTTCGTGATGCCCACGATAGCGCTCGGCTACTACGTCGCGCCACCTTTCATGCGGCTCGTGCGCGCCGGCATGATCGAGGTGCTCGCTTCCGACTATGTGAGAACGGCACGGGCGAAGGGCCTGCCCGAATGGCTGGTCGTGCTCAAGCACGCGCTGCGCAATGCGCTGGTGCCGATCGTCGCGCTGGCTGCCGTCCAGCTCGGTCTGTTGCTGGGCGGTTCCGTGGTGATCGAAACGGTCTTTGCGCTCGACGGCCTCGGCTTTCTCGCGTATCAAAGCATCACGCACAAGGACTTTCCGGTGATCCAGGCCGTGTTGATGTTGCTGTCGATCGGCTATGTCGTGCTCACGCTGGTCGCCGATCTCGTCAACGCGTGGATCGATCCGCGCATCCGGGTGGGTTGATGATCATCGCACCGCCCATCGTGGCAGACGGCGATGCCGAAGCCCTGCAACGGACGCCCGCGCAGATGTTGCGGCGACGGGTGCTCGGACATCCGGGTCTGCTGATCGGGGCCGGACTGTTGATCGCGATACTGCTGATGGCGCTGTCCGCACCGTGGGTTGCCCCGCACGATCCTTATGCGCAGGATCTCGTCAATCGCCTGAAGCCGCCGATCTGGCATGCGACCGGCACCTGGACACACCCGCTCGGGACCGACAACCTCGGCCGCGACTACCTGTCGCGCGTGCTGTTCGGCGCGCGCATCTCGTTGCTGATCGGCGCAGCCGTCGTCGTGATCTCCGGACTGATCGGCACCACGTTGGGCATGGCTGCGGGATATTTCGGCGGCCGCTTCGATCTGTTCGCCAATTATCTGATCACCACGCGACTCGCGTTGCCTGTCGTGCTGGTGGCATTGGCAGTGGTGGCCAGTGTGGGCGGCTCGTTGCTGGTGGTGATCCTGGTACTGGGTCTGCTCAAGTGGGACCGGTTCGCCGTCGTGATGCGCTCGACCACCCAGCAGATCCGCGCAATGGACTATGTCACGGCCGCGCGTGCCGCCGGCGCCGGCAACGGGCACATCATCGTTCGCGAGATCCTGCCCAACGTGATGCCGCAGCTGATCGTGATCGCCACGGTGGAGGCCGCCAGCGCCATCCTGCTGGAAGCCGCGCTGTCTTTCCTCGGGCTCGGCGTGCAGCCGCCGCTGCCGTCGTGGGGACTGATGATCTCGGAAGCCAAGAACCAGATGTTCTTTTCGTTCTGGTTGATTTCGATTCCGGCTGCCATGCTTGCCCTGCTCGTGCTCGCGATCAATCTGCTCGGTGACGGACTGCGCGATGTGCTGGCGCCCGAAATGAGCGACTGACATGGCGCTGCTCGAGGTGGCCAATCTCAGGGTCGAACTCGCGACGGGCCGCGGCAGGCTGGCGGCCGTCCGCGGCATCGATCTCGACATCGAACGCGGCCGCACGCTTTGTCTCGTCGGCGAATCGGGTTGCGGCAAATCGATGACTGCGCTCGCACTGATGGGGCTGTTGCCGCGCATCGCGACGCGCACGGCCGATCGCATCGTGTTCGACGGCCAGGATCTTTCGACCCGCGGTTCGACGGCGATCGACGCGTTGCGGGGTCGTCGCATCGGCATGATCTTCCAGGAACCGATGACCTCGTTGAATCCGGCGTTCTCGATCGGCGAGCAGATGGCCGAAGGCGTTCGCCGGCAGATGGGACTGTCCGACAAGGTGGCGCGCGAGCGCGCGATCGACATGCTCGGGCGGGTAGGCATTGCCAACGGCACGGAACGACTGCGCCAGTATCCCCATCAACTGTCGGGTGGCCTGCGGCAACGCGTGATGATCGCTATGGCGCTGATGGCGCAACCCGATCTCCTGATCGCCGACGAACCGACGACGGCGCTCGACGTGACGATCCAGGCGCAGATACTGCGGCTGCTGAAATCGCTGCAACGGGACAACGGCATCGCGCTGTTGCTGGTGACGCACGACCTGGGGGTGGTGGCGCAGATGGCGGACGACGTCGCCGTGATGTACGCCGGCGAGATCGTCGAACGAGGTCCGGTGAACGACGTCTTCGCCCGTCCCTCCCATCCCTATACGCACGGACTGATGAGTTGCGTCCCCGTGCCTGGACGCACGAAGCCGGGCGGCATGCTGGGCACGATTGCCGGCAC
>JBGSTN010000302.1:0-3625 GCA_041736455.1 Burkholderiaceae bacterium
GTCCGGGCGGCGTCGGTGGGGTTTCGGCCGGCACCGTGACGTTGGCCGTCGGTGAAGCAGGCGTCGTGAGCGGGGCCGGCACCTCACCGGCTTTTTCAGCGTCGACGGCGCTTGGCGCCATCAGCGGAACCAGCAGCAACGCAACAATGTTGATGATCTTGATCAGCGGGTTGACGGCCGGACCAGCGGTGTCCTTGTAGGGATCACCCACCGTGTCACCCGTGACAGCGGCCTTGTGCGCCTCGCTGCCCTTGCCGCCGTGGTTGCCTTCTTCGATGTATTTCTTCGCGTTGTCCCACGCGCCGCCACCGGTACACATCGAGATCGCCACGAACAGGCCGGTGACGATGGTGCCCATCAGCATGCCGCCGACGGCGACCGGTCCGAGCAGGAAGGCCACCAGGATCGGGATCACCACGGGAAGCAGCGACGGGACGATCATTTCCTTGATCGCGGAGGTGGTCAGCAGGTCGACCGCACGCGTGTAGTCCGGCTTGCCCGTGCCGTCCATGATCCCCTTGATCTCACGGAACTGGCGACGCACTTCCTCGACCACGGCGCCGGCCGCGCGACCGACTGCTTCCATCGCCATCGCGGCGAACAGGAACGGAATCAGGCCGCCGATGAACAGGCCGACGATGACTTTCGGATCGGACAGGTCGAAACGGATGCCGGTGAGGCCCACGCCTTCGAGTGCATGGGTGTAGTCGGCGAACAGCACCAGCGCGGCCAGACCGGCCGAACCGATTGCATAGCCCTTGGTGACCGCCTTGGTCGTATTGCCGACCGCATCGAGCGGATCGGTGATGTTGCGCACCGACTCGGGCATGTCGGCCATTTCGGCAATGCCGCCCGCGTTGTCGGTGATGGGGCCGTAGGCGTCGAGTGCGACGATGATGCCGGCCATCGACAGCATGGCGGTGGCGGCGATCGCGATGCCGTAGAGACCCGCGAGACCATACGAGGTGAGAATGGCCAGGCAGACGAACAAGACCGGGAAGGCGGTCGACTTCATCGACACGGCGATACCGGCAATGATGTTGGTGGCGTGGCCCGTGGTGGATGCGGCGGCCACGTACTTGACGGGGCCGTATTCGGTGCTGGTGTAGTACTCGGTTACCCAGACGATGGCGCCGGTGAGCGCCATGCCGACGATCACGCAACCCCACAGGTCGGCGATGCCGAAGCCCAGCGGCGTCAGATCGGTGCCCTTGAAGATGATGGCGGTCATCGGCAGGGCCAGGGCAGTCGCGACCGTACCTGCCCAGATCAGGCCCTTGTAGAGGGCGGGCATCACGTTCGTCATGCCCGGGCTGGCTTTGACGCGCGTTGCGCCGAAGATCGATGCAATGATGGAGATGGCGCCGAGCGCGAGGGGGTAGACCGCGGCCTGGACTTCGGCTCCCGTGACGACCAGCGCACCCAGCAGCATGGTGGCGATCAGAGTCACGGCATAGGTTTCGAACAGATCGGCTGCCATGCCGGCGCAGTCGCCGACGTTGTCGCCGACGTTGTCGGCGATGACGGCCGGATTGCGCGGGTCGTCCTCGGGAATGCCGGCTTCGACCTTGCCGACGAGATCGGCGCCGACGTCGGCACCCTTGGTGAAGATGCCGCCGCCCAGTCGGGCGAAGATCGAGATCAACGACGAACCGAACGCCAGACCGATCAGCGGCTGGAGCACGTGATGCAGCGCATCGCGGTTGGTGGCGGCGTCATCGGGGCCGATCAACCAGAGAAAGCTGAAATAAAGGGTCACGCCGAGCAGGCCGAGACCCACCACCAGCATGCCGGTGATCGCCCCGCCCTGGAAGGCAACGTCGAGCGCGTCGTCGAGACTGCGCGTTGCCGCCTGCGCGGTACGCACGTTGGCCTTGACCGACGTGTACATGCCGAGATAGCCAGCCAATCCGGACAACACGGCGCCGATCAGGAAGCCGAATGCCGTCGCAAAGCCGAGAGTGACCAGGATGAGGATGAACAGCACGGCACCGACTTTCGCAATCGTGCTGTATTGCCGATCGAGGTACGCTTTCGCCCCGGTTTCGATTGCTGCGGCTATCTCCTGCATGCGGGCAGTGCCTGCATCGAGACCGAATATCCAGCTTCGCCGCCAGAATCCGTAGACCACCGCTGCGATTCCGCACGCGATGGCGAGCCAAAGACCAAAAGTAGCCGCGCCGCTCATCTATATCTCCAGGTATGGAACTTATTTGAAATTCGATTCGTTCTCTCTCGCTCGCGGCCCATTCTACGGTGTTCGGATTACGGGCGTCGATCGCTGGAAAGCGGGCCGAATCAGATGGGTTGGAGTGCCGCCAGGGCACGGGCCGTGATGTCCTTGACTTCGCCCGAACCCGAGATCTTCCGATAGGCCGGCGCGGCGGCTTCACCCGTCGCTGCCCACTTCGAGTAGTAGTCGACCAGCGGCCTCGTCTGATCGCGATAGACCTGCAATCGCGTACGAACCGTTTCCTCGCGATCGTCGTCGCGCAGGATCAAGGGCTCGCCCGTTTCATCGTCGAGGCCCGGTTGGCGTGGTGGATTGAAGCGGACGTGGTAGGTGCGACCACTTGCCGGATGCACGCGACGACCACTCATTCGTTCGATGATGTCGGATTCCGGTACATCGATCTCGAGCACGTAGTCGAGTGCAACGCTCGCGGTGCGCATCGCTTCGGCCTGAGGAATCGTGCGCGGAAAGCCGTCGAACAGATAGCCGTTGGAGCAATCGGGTTCGATCAGACGATCCTTGACCAGCGCGATGATGATCTCGTCGGACACGAGCGCACCACTGTCCATGACGCGTTTGGCGGCAAGGCCGCCGGGGGTGCCGGCCTTGACCGCCGCGCGCAGCATGTCACCCGTGGAAATCTGTGGAATCTTGAACGATTGGCAAATAAAAGCGGCCTGCGTGCCTTTGCCGGCACCAGGCGGACCAAGAAGTATCAAACGCATGGATGGTTCCCTCTTTGCAGCTTCGATCTCGAAGCAATCCCGCTGCCGCGAACGATACTCGACGACCAGTTCGGCGCAGGCCGGATCCGGAAGGCGAGGAAAGTGACGGTTGTATTTTGGCTCGCTGCGCCATTCGGCCGGCCGCGTTTTTGCGCGCGGAGTCGAAAGGCCAGCGGTTTGTCAGCATTCAACTGGAAAGCGCCGGTCGAAGTCGCCGCAGGGTAACCGTAAAGACTTCGCAACGTCAATTCGATCTCGGCGCGGGCGCAGACCGTCAGTGCGCGATCTGCCGGCACGTAGCGATGGTCGACATCATCGGCCGGCCAGCAATGCGCGGACACGGACCAGATCGTCCGGCGTGTCGACACCGGCAGGCGGTGCTTCGTCGAGCCGCACGACACCGATCGGAAACCCGTGCCAAAGGGCACGCAACTGTTCGAGCGACTCCGCGCGCTCGAGTGGTGCCGGTGCAAGTTGTGGAAACTGGTGCAGGAATCCGGCTCGATACGCATAGATGCCGACGTGACGCAGCACGGGCGCCCGTGCATCGGCTGGCGCAACCCAGCCTGCCACACTGCCGTCGCGATGATAAGGAATCATCGCGCGTGAAAAATAGAGTGCGCGATCGTTCGCCGAGCAGACCACCTTGACCACGTTCGGGTTCGAG
>JBGSTN010000304.1:0-5048 GCA_041736455.1 Burkholderiaceae bacterium
TCGTCGCGCTGTTCGGCGGCCAGGCACTCGGCGTGGCACTGACGGCCGAGGTCATTCCCGCCGTCGGCTACCCGAGCGCCATGTTGTCCCTCGCCGGAGCGATTGCGGCACTCGGTTTCATCTACGGATACAAGTTGGCCGGGCGCTGAATATACAATCGGCGCAACAAGAACCATAGTCACCGGAGAACAGACATGAAGGCCTACCCGACAACGAGCGCTGCGCGCGCGCTGCCCATCGTGGTGGCTGCAATCGTCGCTGCGGGTTGCGAAACCGTGGATCTTGGTGACCTGGGTGCGCCGGTCCGCAAGGATGTGCCACCGACCTGCGCGGTGAGCCCGGCCGATTACAAGACCCTTGCCTATCTGCGCGATGATCGCGATGCCACGAAATCGGCCAGAACACTCGACCTGCTCAAGAGCAAATACGCGAATGCAGCGCCCGTGAGCGGCGCGAATCCCGTGCTGGCCGCGCAGAGCTATGTCGTCGCGAAACCGGATGTATCGCCCGTTGCGATGGAACTGTTGGTGACGCAGGGTTGTGCGGCCAAATAGCTGATACGAGCCGAAGGAAAGCGCAGCCAACGAATTTCTCGAAAACTATAATTCCCCACGCAAGCCACCAGGCAGAGATCGATCATGGTGATTGGCCAGGATAGTCGTGTCCCACGCAACAATCTTTCGCAGGTAACCGGCGAGAGGCAGCAGCCCTTGCTCGAGCAGACGGTCGCCCGCTTGCTGATCGAAACGTCGCAGCGCTTTCCCGACCGCGAAGCAGCCGTGTTCTGTGATCAGGGCGAACGCTGGACCTGGCGGGAGTTGTGTACCCGTGTCGACGCGTTGGCCAACGGCCTGCTCGAACTCGGACTGGTGCAGGGCGAGCGCATCGGCATCTGGTCGCCGAACCGGCCCGAATGGCTGCTGACCCAGTTCGCGACCGCGCGTATCGGATTGATTCTCGTCAACATCAATCCTGCCTACCGGCTCAGCGAACTCGAATACGCGCTGAACAAGGTCGGATGCCGCGCGCTGATCACCGCCGAACGATTCAAGTCGTCCGACTACATCGGCATGCTCAATACGCTGGCCCCCGAGTTGGCGACCTGCAAGGCCGGACAGCTCTCATCGGCACGCCTGCCGCAATTGCAGGTGGTGATCACGACGGGCAAGGCAGACACGCCGGGAATGCTGGCATTCAGCGATGTCGTGCAGACCGGGCGAGGCATGAGCACGAACCGGCTCGACGAAATCACCGGCGCGCTCGATCCGCAATCAGCCATCAACATCCAGTTCACCAGCGGCACCACCGGATCACCGAAGGGCGCCACCCTCAGCCATCGGAACATCGTCAACAACGCCCACTTCGTCACGGCGGCGATGAAGATCACCGAGCACGATCGCCTGTGCATCCCGGTGCCTTTCTATCATTGCTTCGGCATGGTGATGGGAACGCTCGGCTGCGTGAGCAAGGGCGCGACGATGGTGATACCGGCCGAGGGCTTCGATCCCCGCGCCACCCTGGCGGCCGTGGCCGGCGAGCGTTGCACGGCGCTCTACGGCGTCCCGACGATGTTCGTCGGCATGCTCGAGCATCCGGATTTCTCCTCGTTCGATCTGACGCACTTGCGCACGGGCATCATGGCAGGCGCACCGTGCCCGATCGAGGTGATGAAGAAAGTCCAGTCGCTGATGCACATGAGCGAAGTGACGATCGCCTACGGCATGACCGAAACGAGTCCGGTCTCGTTCCAGAGCAGCACGGACGACCCGCTCGACAAGCGGGTCACGTCGGTCGGCCGCGTCCATCCCCACGTCGAAGTGCGCATCATCGATGATCAGTCCAACCCGGTGCCCGTCGGCACGCAGGGCGAGCTCTGCACGCGCGGCTATTCGGTGATGATCGGCTACTGGAACGACGAAGAGCAGACGCGGGCCAGCATCGACGCCGACGGATGGATGCACACCGGCGACCTCGCGACAATCGACGCCGAGGGATACTGCAATATCACCGGGCGTGTGAAGGACATGATCGTGCGTGGCGGTGAGAACGTCTACCCGCGCGAAGTCGAGGAATACCTGTACCGGATGCCCGGTATCAAGCAGGTCCAGGTATTCGGCATTCCCGATCCTCGTTTTGGCGAAGCAGTCTGCGCGTGGATCATCGCGAGCGACGGGGCGACGCTCACCGAAGACGCCGTACGCGCCTTCTGCCAAGGGCAGATCGCGCACTACAAGATTCCCGCCGTGATCCGGATCGTCGATGAAATCCCGATGACCGTCACCGGCAAAGCCCAGAAGTTCCTGATGCGTCGGGCGATGATCACCGATCTGGGACTGGCCGAAGCACGCACGGCCTGATTCGTCCCTTGAACCTTCGCCATCCCCCACAAGCCATCGTCTTCGACCTGGGCGCCGTCATCGTCGACATCGACTTCGAGCGGGTGTTCGCGGCTTGGGCGCAGAGTGCCGGGCTTCCAGCCGCCTCGATTCGCGATCGCTACGCCGTCGACAATGCGTATCACCAGCATGAACGAGGCGAGATCACCGCAGGCCAGTACTTCGCCCATCTGCGCGATACCCTGACCATCGACCTGTCCGACGACGAATTCGAGCGGGGCTGGAACGCGATCTTCGGCGGCGAGATCGCGGGAATCGACGAGCGTATCCGTCGCGCCCGACGATTCGCCCCCTGCTATGTCTTCAGCAACACCAACGCCTCGCATCAGAAGTTCTGGGCTCGTGAACACGCTGCGACTCTCGCATTGTTCGAACGCGTGTTCGTGTCGAACGAGATCGGCCAGCGCAAGCCCGACCAGGCAGCCTTCGAGCAGGTCTGCGGCCTGATCGGAAGCCGGCCGTCCGACACATGGTTCTTCGACGACAGTGCCGAAAACGTTGCGGGTGCGCGCGCGACCGGCCTGTACGCTGTCCAGGTGCTGTCGAATGTCGACATCGATCTTGCCCTGGACCTCCTGGCCCCGATGCGCTGAATTCCGCCGAGCCGAACGCCGGTGCCGCCATCCCGGCGCGCCGCATACACTTCGACGTTGCGGTCCGCCGCATCCGTCGCCTTCAACCGGCTCAGTGCCAGCAACGACCGCGCAGATGATTCACCAGGATACGGCACGAAATCGCCTGATCGGGATCGGCATCACGTCGATCGCGGTCATGTGCTTCGCCTTGCTGGACGGCCTGGCCAAGTACCTGATCCGCGCCTTGCCGATCTTCGAAGTCGTCTGGCTGCGTTTTCTGACGCAGGTCGTGATTTCGCTGGTCGTCGTCGGCCCCCTCTACGGACGCCGGCTGATGCGAACGCGCCAGCCCGGACTGCAGGTCTTGCGCGGCTTGATGCTCGGTTCGATGACCGGCCTGAACTTCTTCGCGCTCCAGTATCTGCAACTCGCGGAAACGGCGGCGATCATGTTCCTTGCGCCGATCCTGATCGCAGGACTGGGCTGGTGGTTGCTGAACGAGGCAATGGACCGTGGGCGCCTCCTGGCGATCCTGGTCGGCTTTCTCGGCGTGATCGTGATCCTGCAACCGGGAGCGCGCGGTTTCCATCCCGCGATGCTGCTGTCCCTGACCAATGCGGTACTCATTTCACTGTTCAGTCTCGTCTCGAGACGCCTCGCGACCACCGATGCGCCGGCGACGACGCAGATCGTGTCGGGTGCGATCGCCGTACTGATGTTCACGCCCTTCGCGTTCAGCCAGTGGCAATGGCCGGATTCTTCGCAGCAGTGGCTGATGCTGATGGCGCTCGGATCATCGGCCGCGATCGGTCACTACTGTCTCGCCGCATCGTTCCAGTACGCACCGGCGTCGACGCTTGCTCCATTCCAGTACCAGCAGATGATCTACATGATCCTGTTCGGTTATCTGGTCTTCGGCGATCTGCCGGCGCCTGCGGTCGTGATCGGCAGCATCATCGTGATCGGCAGCGGGCTGTACCTGTTGCTGCGCGAGAGTCGTGTCCGCTAGCGTCGCTCGCGTGCGCCTTGCCCGCGCATGATCCCCGTCGACCGGAATCCGGACACCGGCGAGCAGGATCGGCGGGACACCAATGCAACACGGCCGCGCAAGCGGCCGTGAGACCAACGCAGGCGTTGCGCCTGCCGTCGGAAGAGGGTCAGGCGCGCCAGCGATAGACCCGCATCGGAGGAATGTTCATCCACTCGCGCTCGTCGAGTTCGGCCATTCCGAAGACCGGGTTGGACAGCACGGCGACCTGCGGCCGGAACTGGTAGGCAACGAATCGGCCGCCGGCAGGCAGCGCATCATGGACGCGCTGCGCGATCAGACGGCCCAGTTGCGGTGGCATCGTCGAGAACGGTATCCCTGAAATGATCGCGTCGGGTGCCGGCAGGCCATGGTCGTGAACGACATCGGCCACGTGCTCGGCGCTGCCACGGTGGACGATCAGGCGCGGATCGTCGATCTTGCGGACGAGCTCGACGAAATAGGGGTCGATCTCGATACAGATCAGCTTGCTGTCAGCCGGCATCGCAGCCAACAGCGCGCGGGTCGTGCCACCCGTACCGGGTCCCAGCTCGACCACGACTTTTGCTTCGCTGACATCGCTCATGCGAACGATGCGTCGTTCCATGAAGCGGGAACTAGGTATGACAGAGCCGACTCCCGCCGGATCTCTTAAAAAACCGCGTAGAAAAGCAAGAATCTCATCTAAACGCGGTACTCTCATTGCATCGGGTTGACGCATCAGGTATCTCCAGCTGAACTTCGGGCAGGACCCGCCCCTTGATAAGCAGGAACGTCCTGCGTTATTTTCATGAATTGTGCCTCGAATTCCGAAGCACCGCCCGGGCTATCTGTAACAGAATTCGTTGCCGTGTTGTTTGCGGCAGGTGCTGCCCGGAACATTCGGCATACAAGTCAGTTCGCTCGAGCATCGCCCGATTTCAGACAGTCGGAGCCTGGATAGTCGGCTTTCAGACGGTCGGGTCGCAGACAATCCGCTCGCGAACGGGTTCGGCCGCAGCCTCCCGTCGACGCGCTTGCCGATCGATACGGGCGGTCGCCATCGCCGCC
>JBGSTN010000338.1:0-1717 GCA_041736455.1 Burkholderiaceae bacterium
CGCAGGCGCCGGCGCTCGCGGCACACAGGAATCACTGGTCAACTACGAAGTCGACAAGACGATACGCGTGACGCGCGGTTCGCCGGGCCAGATTCGTCGCCTGACCGCCGGTGTGGTGGTGAATCATCGCCGCACGGTTGCTGCCGACGGCACGATCACGATGACGCCGCTGGCGCCCGAAGAACTCGAACGGATGAACGCCCTCGTGCGTGAAGCGATCGGCTTCTCGGCCGAACGTGGCGACTCCGTCAACATCATGAACAGCGAGTTTTCGGTCGAGCCTGTCGTCGTCACACCCGAACTGCCGTTCTGGAAAGACCCCGCCAACCTGCCGCTTGCACTCGAGATCGCCAAGCACCTGGGCATCGCACTGCTTGGCCTGTTCACGATCTTCAAGGTGATCCGGCCGGCGATGAAGAGCCTGCGCCCCGAACCCGTCAAGGAACTGGCCGGGCCGGATGCGCCGACGGCAGGCGGGCTGGTCGACGCGGTCGTGGAAGACGAGATCGAACTGCCGCCGCCGCCGGAGATACCGCCGGCGATCGACATGAGCAAGAGTGAAGAAGTGCTGAAACTGGCACGTGAAAATCCGACCGCAGTCGCACACATCGTACGCGACTGGGTTGCTGCTGACAGTTGAGGTGTAGTCACTGATGGCAGATGAAGAAAGCGACGGCCTGACGAATTCGGCCGTCCTGCTGATGAGCATGGGCGCGACAGCCGCAGCCGAAGTCATCAAGTTGCTGACCCCCAAGGAGGCACAGCGACTGGGCGAGCGCATGTCCACGCTGAAGACCGCTTCACGTCGCCAGGTGGCCGACGTGCTGGACAAGTTCGCCGAGCGTATGGCGAACACGAACTTCATCGTCGAAGACACCGACGAATACGTTCGCGACGTGCTTCGCCAGGCGCTGGGGGAAGAAAAGGCCAGCCTGCTGATCGATCGCATTCTTGCGGGAAACGACATCTCCGGTATCGAGAATCTGAAATGGATGGATCCGCTCGCCGTGGCCGAGCTGATCAGGGACGAGCATCCGCAGATCATCGCCTCGATCATGGTCCACCTCGAGCGCGATCATGCCTCGGCCATCCTGATGAATTTCTCCGATCGTCTGCGCGGTGATGTGATCCTGCGCATCTCGACCCTCGAAGGCATTCAGCCGGCCGCCCTGCGCGAGCTCAATGATGTGCTGGGCAATCTGATGTCATCCGGTTCGAGCAAGAGCAATCACAAGCTCGGCGGTGCCAAGCCGGCGGCCGAAATCCTCAACTACATGGGAGCGGCCGCCGAAAAGACAGTGCTCGAATGGATCCAGGGTCAGGATGCCGACCTTGCGCAGCGGATATCGGACCAGATGTTCGTGTTCGCCGACCTGCTGCAACTCGACGAGAAGGCGATCCAGTTGATATTGCGCGAGACCCAGACCGAATCGCTGATCCTGGCGCTCAAGGGTGCCGATCCCGATCTGCGCGAGAAGGTCTTCCGCAACATGAGCCAGCGTGCGGCGGCGACACTGCGCGAAGATCTCGAGTCGCGCGGGCCGGTCAAGGTCGCCGACGTCGAGGCCGAGCAGAAAGAGATCCTGAAGACGGTCAAGCGGCTGGCCGACGAAGGCCAGATCGCGATGGGCGGCGGCAGTGGCGATGATGCGTATGTCTGAGAGCCGTCGCACCAGCAAGCCCGGTCGCATCACTCCGGCAGGCGAAGTCGGCGATG
>JBGSTN010000357.1:0-2132 GCA_041736455.1 Burkholderiaceae bacterium
GGTCGGCTGCGAAGACCGACGGCACGCCGAACAGTGTCGCGACGAAACCCGCGCCGCAATGGGTCCACGAACCCAGCACCGCGTTGTCGAGCACCGTCAGCGTATCGAGCAGCCTGGGCTTCTGGAAAGTGCGTGCGATGCCGATCGCCGCACGCCGCTGCACCGTCGCGCCACCGAGTTCTTCCCCTCGATAACTGATCGAGCCGGCCGACGGTTCGTAGTAACCCGACAGCAGGTTGAGCATCGTGGTCTTGCCGCTGCCGTTGGGACCGATCAGACCGTGGATCTCGCCGGGTCGCAATGTCAACGACACGTCGTCGAGCGCCGTGAGCCCGCCGAAGCGCATCGTGATGTGACTCGCGTTCAGATCCTCGCCAGCAGACGGGATCGCATCGGACCTCGTAACGTCCATCGTGTCGGTCATCGCGTCGCGGGTCGATTGGGAGCCGGCCGTCGCCGCGTCGGTCATTGCGCTGCCGGACATCGCATCACACCTGCTTCTTCACGGCGAGCGCACGCGCCAGGCGCGGCAGATCGGGCGAGACCTCAACGCTGGCGACGCGACGTGGCCTCAGCCGCTCGCCGATCACTTCGAAAACCCGTCCGATGCCTTCCGGCACGACGAGCACCACGACCAGCAGCAGGAGGCCATAGAAGAAATTGCCCAGGCGGGCCAGTGGCGCGACCACCTCCGGCAGCGCCGTGAGGATCGCCGTACCGATCAGCGGGCCGACGATACTGCCGCGACCACCGATGATGATGCAGACGAAGAAGAACAGGCTCAGTTCGAAGACGAAGGTCTCGGGCGTGATATAGCTCTGCAACGAAGCGAATACCGCCCCCGCCACGCCGGCCGTGACGCCGCTGAACACGAACACGGTGAGCTTGACGCGAAACACCGGCACACCGACCGACTGCGCCGCGACCGGATTGTCGCGAATCGAGATCATCGCGCGACCCCACATCTGGCGCGCGATGTTCCACGTGCACCAGGTGACCACGGCAGCGAGCATCAGCACGAGATAGTAGAACCCCGACGGCGTATCGAACGGCGCCGGGAATGACGGTACTGCCAGGCCGATGCCCCCGCCGGTGAGATCGCCATTGGCAAGAATGAATTCGCCGACGATCAACGCGACCGCCATGGTGGCCATTGCGAAATAGAACCCGGGCAGGCGCAGCGACGGTAGCCCCAGCGCCAGTCCGCAAAGACCGCAGAGTGCACCCGAGGCGATCACCGCGAGACCTGCATGAATATCGTGCGAGCCGGTGAGTATCGCGAACGTGTAGGCTCCGATCGCGAGCAGACCGACATGACCGATCGACAACTGGCCCGTGTAGCCGATGACGAGGTTCAGCCCACCGATCAGGATCCAGAAGGCGCCGATCAGAGCGGCCAGGTGCAATTGATACTGGTCGGCCGCCCACATCGGGAGCGTCACCAATCCGATGATCGCGACGACCGATGCGATTGCCTGCGGGATCGACCTGCTCTCGGCTTCGTTCGGCATCGACTTCATCAGACCGGCCGGATATTGCGTGAGCCGAACAGTCCCTCGGGCTTGATCAGCAGGATCAGCATCAGCAGGCCGACGGAGATCGTCTGCTGATATTCACCGCCGACCAGATAACTCGAGAATGCATTGAGCAGCCCGAGCGCCGCGCCCCCGATCAGTGCGCCGACATTGCTGCCCAGCCCACCCACGGCGAGCGCGATGAAGCCGTTCAGCGTGAGTGTGAGGCCGAGCGCGAAGTAGGCGAACGTCAGCTGGCCCGCGGCAAAGCCGGCCAGCCCACCCAGGGCGCCGGATATCACGTACGAGAGCGAACGGATCCGATCGGTCGCCACGCCGCGCGCACGAGCGGCGAACGCGTCTTCGGACATCGCGAGGAACAGCTTGCCGTACATCGTGCGCCGGTAGAACACTTCTAGCCCAATCGCCATCGCGATGGCCACGCCGATCGGCAGCCAGAACTTCTGGTCGGCGATTCCCGCGGAGAAGTCCTGGGGAATCAGGCGCGGGAACGGGCGGGGTTCGGTGCCCCACCAGAGACCGACCGCCTGCTGAACCATCGTCGCGAGCGCCAGCGTACTGAGCAGCCACAGATGCTCGTCGCTGCGCGCGAGCACG
>JBGSTN010000346.1:0-1507 GCA_041736455.1 Burkholderiaceae bacterium
GGGCGGCGGCCGGTGAGGAGTCCGAGCCGCTGATCTTCGTCGCCGACGACATCTCGCCTGCCGACATGCTCGAGCTGAAGCACGGCATCGGCTTTGCCATCGACATGGGCGGCATGACTTCCCATACGGCGATTCTCGCGCGTTCGATGAATGTGCCGGCCGCCGTGGGCATGCAATCGGCCAGCGCCCTGATCGAAGACGACGACCTGATCATCGTCGATGGCGACGCCGGCCAGGTGCTGGTTGCTCCTGACGAACTCGTGCTCGCCGAATACCGCGACCGGCAGGCGGCACGCGAGATCGAGCGGTCCAAGCTGAAACGACTGGTCAATGTGCCGGCGCGTACGCTCGACGGCATCGACATCGCGTTGATGGCCAACATCGAACTGCCGCAGGAGGCGATGATCGCGCTCGAGAACGGCGCGACCGGTATCGGCCTGTACCGCTCCGAATTTTTGTTCATGAATCGCAGCGACCTGCCCTCGGAGGACGAACAGTACGAGGCGTATCGTGCAGCGGTGATCACGATGCATGGCCTGCCGGTGACGATCCGCACGCTCGACGTCGGCGCCGACAAGGCGCTCGAGCAGGATGCGCAACAGCATCACGCACAGAACCCCGCGCTCGGTCGCCGTGCAGTCCGTTATTGCCTGACGCGCCCCGACATGTTCCTCACGCAGTTGCGCGCGTTGCTGCGCGCCTCGGCCCATGGTCCGGTGCGCCTGTTGTTGCCGATGATCACCCACCATCGCGAGATCATCGAATGCCTGCGGCTGATCGAACGCGCACGTGATCAGCTTCACGAGCGCAACCAGGCGATGGCGGCCGACGTGCCGGTCGGGGCGATGATCGAAGTGCCCGCCGCCGCGTTGTCGGCCGGCTTCTTCCTGCGGCAGCTCGACTTCCTGTCGATCGGCACCAACGACCTCATCCAATACACGTTGGCCATCGATCGTTCCGATCATGAAGTCGCTTCACTCTACGATGCCTATCATCCGGCCGTATTGCGTCTCATCGCGCAGACCATAGACGCCGCGCGAAAGGCGGGCAAGCCGGTCTCCATCTGTGGCGAACTGGCCGGCGATACCTACGCGACGCGCATGTTGCTCGGCATGGGACTGACCGAGTTCTCGATGCATCCGGTGAGCCTTTTGAAGGTCAAACGCGAAGTGCTGCTGTCCGAAGTCAACAAGCTGACAGGCCCGGTGGCGCGCCTGGTACGCAACGACGACCCGACCAATGTGGCGACCAAGCTGGCGAAACTGCTGTCCAGCGAGGCAGCACAATGAGCAGCGCCGAAAGTCAGGCGGCGCTGGCCACGCGTATCGCGCCGAATCCTGCCGCCGATGAGAGATTCGGAATCATCCTATTGTTTGCGCTAAGTAGAATCACTCCGCCCACGATCCCAATTAGAATGGCCACAAGTTTTCTTATGGTGAGTGAATCTCTCAAAAAAACTTGGGCTGCAAAGATAACAACTAGCGGAGATGTGAGCATGATCGCCGCC
>JBGSTN010000380.1:0-3640 GCA_041736455.1 Burkholderiaceae bacterium
GCCGCGGCCGAATGCGGCGCTGAAGCGTGCCTTCGGTCGGCGCCGCAAGCTGCTGGACCCGGCGTGACAGCCTGGAGGAATCGCGAATGACTGAACTCGTCCCCGGCAGTGATGATGTGGCACCAGGGTATGGCGGCATTCACGGCGATATCGTTGCCCTGCTGGAAGCCGCCCGCCACGCCGCAGCTCGCAGTGTCAATGCACTGATTACGGCCAGCTACTGGTCTATCGGTTGGCGCATCGTCGCGTTCGAGCAGGGCGGTCGGGACCGAGCCGCTTATGGCGATGCATTGATCGATCGACTGTCTGAGGATTTGACGGCACGCTTTGGGCGTGGATTCAGCCGGCAGAACCTTTGGCAGATGCGCGCTTTCCACCTCGCTTGGCCGGCTCCGCAGATTCTCCAGACGATGTCTGGAGATTTGCCCGACCTTACTGTATTGGCCAAAGCGTTCCCTCTGCCGTGGTCAGCCTATGTTCGCCTGTTGTCGGTCAAGTCTGAAGCGGCACGATCGTTCTACGAAACCGAAGCTCTGCGCTGTGGCTGGAGCGTGCGACAGCTCGACCGCCAGGTCAATAGTCAGTTCTATGAACGAATCGCCCTATCCCGCGACAAGGCGGCCATGCTGCAAAAGGCCGAAGCGGCCGAGGCTGGAGACATCATCACGCCCGAACAGGCGATGAAAGATCCTTTTGTCCTAGAGTTTCTCAACCTCAAGGACGAGTACTCCGAATCGGACCTGGAGGAGGCGCTCATCCAGCATCTGGCCGACTTCCTTTTGGAGCTGGGCGACGACTTCGCATTTGTCGGTCGGCAGCGGCGACTGCGGCTGGACGACAGTTGGTTTCGCGTGGATCTGCTGTTTTTCCATCGCCGGCTGCATTGCCTGTTGGTCATTGACCTGAAAATCGGAAAGTTCAGCCATGCCGACGCGGGTCAGATGCACATGTACCTGAACTACGCCAGCGAGCACTGGACGAAGCCCGGCGAGAACCCGCCGGTCGGTTTGGTGCTGTGTACCAGCAAGGGTCGCAACGAGGCACACTATGCGTTGGAAGGCCTGCCCAACAAGGTGATGGCGGCCGAGTACCAGACCGTTCTGCCGGACGCTAAGCTGCTGGAAGCGGAGTTGGAAAAGACGCGGAGGGAACTGGAGGCACGGCGTGAAGGGCAGGGTAGTGGGGAGGCGGGGGAGTGATGTCGGGGCACGAGGTCGCCCTGGTAGAAGTGTTTCAACCGTCGCAAGAGCTCGCTGTCGTCGATAGGAGGCTGGTTAGTCAGCCGCCTATTGCGTCTGCCGGATGCCGAGCACTGTACCGTGATGGTCATGGTGCCGAATCGGCGCAATTCTGACGTTAGATCAACACGCCATTGCTAATGGGATCGACACGATGAACGACTTCGAGGTGTCGGCCGTGCAGGCCGCCATTCGTGAAGCCATCGAGCGGGCTGAGGTGATGCGCCTATCGCGCGCACACCTACTCTGCTTTGCCGATGTGCTCCTGGCGCCGCCACCGTCCAATCCGGCATTGGCGCGGGCTTTCGAGCGTCGCCGCAAGTTGCTGAGCTGGAGTGACAGCCTGATTGCAGTCGTCCCGCCTCGGCAACCTTCGTGATTTCACACACCCAAGGTCAAGTCGTTGGAAGACTTTTTCGTGTTTTCACACACCGAGGCTCTACCAATCAGTTCGCCACCAAGGGACACGTTGAACCCCAATCGCCCTTGGACCTTTCCTCTCATGCCGACTGTGTTCCGGACCCGGCAGGGGTGGGCAATTCGGATCTATCCGAACGATCACCGTCCGCCTCCTGTCCACCTGGTCGCCTAACGCCTGGGGCCGTAGCTCGCTTCGAGTTGCGTTGTGAAGTCCGATAAGCTCGGCTTCTCCACAACCATGGCTTCGGGCATGCCCAGCTCAAAGCGGCGGCCGATGAGTTGGACGACAAGATCGGAGCGCTTCGCAGCGCGTGGCGAGGTATCCATGGGTGAGCACGAACGAATTTCGGAGCAGGATTTCGAAGCGGCCAGCGAACGGGGGAGCCAGGCGCTGGTATGGGGGCCTCCTGCCGTATCGGCGCGCTACGAAGGCGGCCGGGTCCGGCAGGTCGTTGTCGAACTCGACAACGACTGCGCATTCGCGTTCCCGGTCGATCAAACAGAAGGATTGGCGGGCGCGAGTGATGATGACCTGTCAGAGATCGAGTTGACGCCGACGGGGCATGGGTTGCACTGGCCGAGGCTGGATGCCGACGTCTTCCTTCCCGGGGCGATGCAAGGCGTTTCGGGATCGCGACAATGGCAAGCGCGGATTGGACGCTAGGGCGGGAAGGTCAGCTCCCCAGGCCAAGGTCGAGGCAGCGCGCGCCAATGGTCGCAAAGGTGGTCGTCCGCCGAAAAGCAGAGTCGAGAGTTCCGACCAGATTCAACCCCTTTGTGGGGCGAGAAGCAAAACCTAACCGGATCGACGGGGCCGACAAACCGCCCATTCGTGTCTTCACGCACCGGGCACCTTGACAAGAAGTTTCGAAATCTAAGGGGCAAGGCCAGCCGTCCTCGAGCCACTTCCTGCTGCCCGGCGTGCCAATGTCGCTCACGGGATTGGTAGTGTCAGTTGATAACTGGGATTAAGAACGGTCACGATGACGGGTACCGGCGGTCTCCCGAGCCCGAAAATTGACACCCAGACCAACGATCGCATCAACGTGGTTTCGTTGACAGATGCGGTCCCAGCGTGGTTTCGTTGACGCTCGGCGACACCAGGTCAGGCGATCGAGGATTACATGGATCAGGAAGAAGAATGCGATGCTTTTCCGGAACAGGCGCTGCGGGCTTGGCAGAGCTACCAGGACACCGGGGTGCACGCGATCGGGGAGGCGGTGGTGGCCTGGCTCGAGTCCTGGGGCAGTGACGACGAATTGCCCGCGCCAGAGTGCCAGGCCCAACGGGGTCCGGCGAACGGGACCCAGTACAGCCGGCGGTCATGATGGGCAACGAAGAAGCAATCGAGGCGATGCGGTTGATAGCTGGCAAGAATCTGGTGGCTTTTCTGAAGAGGCTGCCCCTGAGCGCAGACGTCGAAGCCCCTTAAGCAGAGGATATCAACCACCTGGTGCATGAACTGCGTCTTGAGGGAATTGCTGACGGTTCTTGAGAACTCATCACGATGTCGATTGCACCGACCCAGCACATGGGCGTGCATGCCTCGCAGATGCATCGCCGGGGCTGATGGTGGAGCGCATGGCGCTGGAAGCGGAAACGGCGCGGCACAATGCGGCGTTGATTGCCGCCAACCCAGCCGAGTCGCTGTCGATCGTGACGGCGGAGAAGAGCGTCTTTGATCGCCGGGACATCGCCCGCACGCTGCATCGATACATCGACGACGCAGGCGACTTCGAGCGGGCGTTGATGTCGGTGATGGCCTCGAAAGAGTTGGTGCCGCTGCAGGCCGAGCAGAAATTGTCATCAAGGGAAGTGATTCCCGCGCGGTACTCGACGCCCCAGATGGTCGAGCTCGAGCGGGCGATGGGCGCAAGCGCGCAGCGGATGGCCCGGGAGCCGGGCAGGGCGGTTTCCGTTGACCAGGTCAAGCAGGTGCTGGCGGATCGATCGGATCGATCGGACCGGCCAGCGCTGAGCGC
>JBGSTN010000411.1:0-2568 GCA_041736455.1 Burkholderiaceae bacterium
GTCCTGGAACAGCGCGCCGTCGATCGTCGTGTGACGGATCCGGGGGTTGACCACGGCCATCAGGTTGAGGGCCTGGACGACATCGGGGCAGTTCTGGCAGCTGAGCGAAATATAGGTTTCGAAAGTGAACTCGCCCGGCAGGTCCCTGATCTGTTCGATCACTTCGGGCGTCGCGCGGGGCGGGTGGCCACCGACCTGCAACAAGGCCAGCACCAGCGAGGTGAATTCGTGGCCCATCGGCAGGCCGGCGAACGCGACCTGCACATCGGTGCCGACACGGCGGATGACGAAAGACGGTCGGCGCGGACCCTGTCCGGATTCCGACACCGTGATCAGGTCGGATTGCGCGGCGATGTCGTTCAGCAGTTCGCGCATCTCGTGCGCGGCCTGACTGTCGTCGAGCGACGCGATCAGTTCGATCGGAGATTGCAGGCGACCGAGGTACCCTTTCAGCTGCGATTGGAGGTCTTGATCAAGCATGGGATTTCCGGAGTCCGTGGAGCGTGACGTGAGTGCCCGCCCAGCATCAGTGAAACGATGTCGGACGGGCGGGAGAGAAGTGCTGCGATACGGGTCCTGTCGATCAGGTGCTCTGATTCAGGTACGGCGGATCAGATCTTGCCGACCAGATCGAGCGACGGCTTCAGCGTCTGCGCGCCTTCTTTCCATTTGGCGGGGCAGACTTCGCCCGGATGGTCCGCCACGTAACGGGCCGCCTTGACCTTGCGCAGCAACTCGCTGGCATCACGGCCGATGCCGTTGTCGTGGATCTCGCAGAGCTTGATCACGCCCTCGGGATTGATCAGGAAGGTGCCGCGCAGCGCCATGCCTTCGTCTTCGATCATCACGTCGAAGTTCCGCGCGAGCCGGCCGGTCGGGTCGCCGATCAGCGGATATTCGACCTTGCGGATCGCGTCCGAGGTGTCGTGCCAGGCCTTGTGCGCGAAGTGGCTGTCGGTCGACACGCCGTAGATGTCGACACCGTACTTGTTGAACTCGGTCAGGTGCTCGGCGAGATCTTCGAGTTCGGTCGGACAGACGAACGTGAAGTCGGCCGGGTAGAAGAACAGCACGCTCCAGCGGCCCTTCAGGCTCTGCTCGGTCACCTCGACGAACTTGTTGGCGTGGAAGGCGGTGGCCTTGAAGGGTTTGATGGGGGTGTTGATCAACGACATTTTCGAATCCTTTTATGAGAAGAAAGAGGGTCTGACAAAGGGTGGAGGTGAAGCGATGGCAGGATTATGATTTTTGCTATCGCACATGTCTATTTGATAGTAATTATGGCACCGATAGTACGACCCTATCCATATCTGGTCATAAATCCATTCATTCAATCGCCACGTGGGGGGAGGTCCGCCGGGCAAGCGCCTGACGACCCGGATCGGAGTACCGGTATTCGCGCATCCCGCAGCGTTCGCGTATCGTCCGGCGCATGGCTGTCAGCGCTTTCGACCTGTTTCGCATCGGTATCGGGCCGTCCAGCTCGCATACCGTCGGTCCCATGCGCGCGGCGCGCATGTTCGTCGATCGATTGACGAGTTCCGGGCTGCTCGACCGGGTGCGCCGCGTCCGGGTCGACCTGTACGGCTCTCTTGGCGCCACGGGCAAGGGTCATGGCAGCGACAAGGCGGTTCTGCTGGGCCTGACCGGGAACGATCCCGAAACGGTGGACATCGATTCGGTGCCCGCGCGGCTGGAGGCGATCCGGACGAGCGGCCGGCTGATGCTGGCCGGGAGCCGGGAGATCGCCTTCCGCGAAGCCGACGACCTGAAGTTCCATCGTCGCCAGGCGCTGCCCTTCCACGCCAACGGCATGCGGATCGAGGCGTTCGACGAACCCGGCGAGGGACTCGAGAGCCGGACCTATTATTCGGTCGGAGGCGGTTTCGTCGTCACCGGGGAACTGGCGACCGACGATGCCCGCAGCCGGATCGTCGCGCCCGACACGACGATCCTGCCGCTGCCGTTTCACAGCGCCGCCGAACTGCTCGAACTGACGCAACGCAAAGGCTGTTCGATCGCCGGGGTGATGCGGCGGAACGAGCGTCATTGGCGAACCGACGCCGAAATCGATACCGGTCTCCTGAAGATCTGGGTGGTGATGCAGGAATGCGTGCGCCGGGGCTGCGCGACCGAAGGCATCCTGCCTGGCGGATTCAAGGTGCGCCGCCGCGCGGCCGGGCTGAATGCGCAGTTGCGGGCCAATCCCGAGGACGCATTGCGCGATCCGCTGCAGGTGCTCGACTGGGTCAACCTGTACGCACTGGCCGTGAACGAGGAGAACGCTGCGGGTGGTCGTGTCGTGACCGCGCCCACCAATGGCGCGGCCGGCATCATTCCGGCCGTGCTGCATTACTACGCGCGCTTCGTGCGGGGGTCCGACGAGCGCGGCGTGGTCGATTTCCTGCTCACTGCCGCCGCGATCGGCATCCTGTACAAGGAAAACGCGTCGATCAGCGGCGCCGAAGTCGGTTGTCAGGGGGAAGTCGGGGTCGCGTGCTCGATGGCCGCCGGCGCGCTCTGCGCGGTGATGGGCGGTACGCCCGAGCAGGCGGAGAATGCCGCGGA